>JABDAL010000017.1 GCA_013289165.1 Bacteroidota bacterium | reverse complement strand
TTCCTTTTCATCAATACAACTCCCAAAGTGCTGAGTGGTGTGGAAACCTTTTCCATAATTGACAAGGGATTTCTAAGTCCAAAGGAGTTTAAAAAATATGCGGGACAAGCTGTTCCCATAGAAAATACTTACCATATAACCTTGTGAGCCATGAGAACGATATATTTTCTAATTATCTCCCTTTTCTGCCATTTGGAACTGGGGGCACAAGAGCTTTTTACTTCCACCGAACCGGCCAGTGCAATGCCTGCCAAATCTATTGGCATCAGGGTTACCAATGAATTGTTTCCATTGACATCTTATGAAACTGTTAACAAAAGTACTATGTATCGTTTGTCACCCGAAGTGATGTGGGGTATCAGTAAAAATTGGATGGTACATCTGAATTTTTATGCCAGCGACTGCCATCAAAATAGCTTTAAAGCCGAAGGCATCGGCACCTATATAAAGTATAGGTTTTTTGCACATGATGAGGTACAATCGCATTTCCGGATGGCAATTTACGGAAGGGCTTCCCTGGTTAATAACCCTATACAATATGAGGAGATTAATTTGGGTGGTGATAATTCAGGCGCAGGAATAGGTATTATAGCAACACAGCTTTTACATAAGATAGCATTTTCTTTTACGGGAGGGTATCTTAGGGCTACAGACAATATTGGTTATCTACTAAACCCCGGGCAAGTGAAAGATGAACTCAATTATTCACTATCTGCAGGGTGGTTATGTTTGCCGGTTGAATATAAAAACTATTCTCAGCCCAATTTAAATCTCTTTGTAGAGTTTTTGGGTAAGGCAAATCCTACAACCAATGAAAGCTACCTGGACATTGCACCTGCCATGCAGCTTATCATTAATAGCCTTACCCGCATCGATTTGGTATATGAAAAGCAATTATATGGCAATATGCTCCGGATAGATAACCGGCAAGTGTCTCTCCGTTTTGAATACAGTTTTTTGAACGCTTACAAATAGTCGTTTTATGCTCTCCCGAAATATTGCTAAATTTGTAGGGTAAATTATACCCTATGCCTATATATCATTCGTTGGGTAAGTTTCCGCATAAGCGGCACACCACTTTTAAGAAAGAAGATGGTAAGTATTACTATGAAGAGCTCTTTGGTACGGAAGGCTTTCATGGCATGTCTTCCCTTTTGTATCACACACACAGGCCTACACAGGTGAGTACCATTGGCAAAAGTGTAGATGTGACCCCAAAAATTGCTGTACAGAACAACATAAGGGCCATGCTTCTGAAAGGGTTTGAGGTTGCTCCCGAAGATGATTTTCTTGAAAGCCGCAAGGTACTTCTTGCTAATAAAGATGTGCATATCGGGTTGGCATCTCCCCGTGAATCCATGAAAAACTATTTCTACAAAAATGCCGATGCCGACGAGCTTATTTTCATTCATAAAGGCAAAGGTGTATTGCGTACTTTTTTAGGCCAGCTTCCTTTTGATTATGGTGATTACTTAATCATTCCAAGGGGGATGATTTATGCCATTGAATTTGAAGGAAAGGACAACCGTCTTTTCTTCCTCGAATCATATAGTCCCATATATACTCCCCGCCGCTACAGGAATGAATTTGGGCAATTGCTGGAACATTCCCCTTATTGCGAGCGCGATATTCGTAAACCCCAAAACCTTGAAACTATTGACAAGAAAGGAGAATTTACTATAAAGATAAAAAAGCAGAACCAATTGCATGAGCTTATTTATGCTTACCATCCTTTTGATGTGGTAGGTTGGGATGGATATAATTATCCGTATGCTTTTTCCATTCACGATTTTGAGCCTATTACCGGGCGGATTCATCAACCACCTCCGGTTCACCAGACTTTTGAAACACCCCATTTTGTAGTATGCTCTTTCTGTCCCCGCTTGTTCGATTATCACCCCGATTCGGTTCCCGCTCCTTATAACCATAGTAATATTGATTCTGATGAAATAATATACTATGTGGATGGAGACTTCATGAGCCGAAACGATATTAAACAGGGCAATATTACCCTTCATCCCAAAGGTATACCACACGGGCCTGCTCGCGGCTCTATGGAAAGAAGTATTGGCAAAAAAGAAACTCACGAGTTGGCTGTAATGGTAGATACTTTCTATCCTTTAATGGTTACGGAGGAAGCATTAAAGATTGATGACGGAAAGTATTACAAAAGCTGGCTCGAATAATTTGAAACCCTGAATCTTATTTTTTAAATCCTAAAATCGTATATGGAAACACTAACAGCAGAAAACAAATTAGCAGAACTTCATAAAAATGCCGGGGAAGATTTTCTCCCGCTTAATGGCACCGACCACTTAGAGTTTTATGTAGGCAATGCAAAGCAATCTGCATATTATTACCAGGCTGCCTGGGGTTATGAATTGGTTGCGTATTCCGGGTTGGAGACCGGGAATAAAGAAAAAGCATCCTATGTGCTTCAACAAGGCAAAGTTCGTTTGGTATTGAGTACTGCCCTGAACCCTGAAAGCCCAATATCAAAGCATGTACTCAAACATGGTGATGGAGTAAAGGTATTGTCACTTTGGGTGGATGATGCAGAAAAATCGTTTAATGAAACCGTAAAAAGAGGTGCTACACCTGCCTCGCCTCCACAAACATTTAAGGATGAGCACGGCGAAGTTAAAATGGCTTCTATACATACCTATGGTGAAACTATCCACACCTTTGTAGAGCGCAAAAACTATAAAGGCGCTTTTCTGCCCGGCTATAGAGAAGCTAAATCGAATTTTAAAATTAAGCCCCTTGGACTGAAATATGTTGACCATTGTGTAGGCAATGTTCCACTTGGAGAGATGAATAAGTGGGTTAAGTTCTATGAAGATGTTATGGGCTTTAAATTACTCATCACATTTGACGACAAGCAAATTGCTACCGAGTATTCAGCCCTCATGAGTAAGGTAGTATCCAGTGGTAATGGATATATCAAGTTCCCGATTAATGAACCCGCCAAAGGCAAAAAGAAATCACAGATTGAAGAGTATCTTGATTTTTATTTGGATGGAGGTGTTCAGCATATAGCCATTGCAACTGATAACATTATCGAAACCGTTATCGAACTTAAGTCACGGGGAATAGAATTTCTTGAAACACCCGATTCCTATTACGATGATACCTTATTCAAAAGGGTAGGAAAAATTGATGAAAGTATTGAGGACTTGAGGCGACTGAAAATTTTGGTTGACCGCGATGAAGAAGGTTACCTCCTTCAAATCTTTACCAAACCGGTGGAAGACCGTCCTACCTTATTCTATGAAATTATCCAGCGAAAGGGGGCAAAATCCTTTGGGGCAGGTAATTTTAAAGCTTTGTTTGAGGCTATAGAAAGAGAGCAGGAAAGAAGAGGTACGCTGTAAGGCAGTCTTAAGAATTTCCTACGTATTTCAGCAAACACCTTTTTGCAATAGGCAAAAGGGTTTCTTCCAACGGAACTAGCCAGTCGCTTTCTATAGCGTAGGTAGCCGGATTGGGAATATCTTGTTTTTCTTTCAGCAATTCAAGCTTAATATATTGGTAAGTTATTCCCAGGTCGCTTTCCCATGTTTTAACATACTCTGTATGTATACCCCTGTACTTTGCATCAGACTGTTCAAACAAAGTGATATCATACTCGTAGACTTTTGTGGCTGCATTTTTTCCGTCGCGGATAAACAGGTATCCTTCCTTGCGTCGTAAGGGTACTACTCCTATCGGAAAAATATTTAGTTGGGATTCTATGGCGTCATAAATTTTTTTGCCTTCTGCCAGGTGGCTTTCAAATTGGGGAATCGAGAAGTTGATAATATTCTCCAACTCACGCATCAGTTTGCTGTCATGAAATATCTTTTCATAAACCAGTTGCATGTTTTCCATATCCATATCGGTAGCCTTTGCCGGAAAGGAATTGTATAGCTCTTCTTTCTTTTCTTTAATGGCAACTACCTGCCTGTAGTGCTTAATTACTTCGCGAAGGGATGGATATAATTTTTGAAGCTCAAAATCTTTATCCACTTGCTGGAGAAAAGCAAGCAGAACATACTTTTTGTATTCAAAATCTATATGTTTTTCTGTAAGCCAGTTGTCGCCCAGTGTCATCATGTGCACTACTTTAAATTATAAACGAATAACAGGTTCTATAGTTACAAATATAGAAGAGGCTTAACATAATTTAAGAGAGAGGCAGATACTTTTCTAAACAGGAGATTATTAAATCCTGCCATGCTTTTCAGGGGTAATTATCCTGAGCGACCGGGGCTGGACAGATATATGTATTTTATCCACCATTCCACCCGGTTCCCCGTCATAGTGCAGGCAAAGCTTTTCGCCTGTTTTGGTTTTACGGATAACAATATCCTTTCCCCGGATTATTTCTACATACGGGGAGTGATGCAGCGTTTTCCGGAATAATCTCCATAATAGCACCACACTCGAAAATACTGTAAAAGGTTTTATAATACTAACGTCCAGCAAGCCATCTTTGGTAGATGCCTGTGGTGCGATATAGGCATTATTGCCATACTGGCTGCTATTAGCTACACTTATTACAAATGCTTTTTTATGATGCATTTTTCCATCTACTATTATTTCGTATTCGGAGGGTTTGTAAGTGAAGTACTTTATAGCTGAAAGATAGAGATAGGAAAAGAATCCTCTTGTTTTACTTCCTGCAAACAGCGCTGCGACTTCAGCATCAAAACCTGTTCCGGCAACGGCTAAAAATGGGGTATCATTCACCAGTGCCGTATCTACCGTCGAAAAATGGGTTTTATTTATGCACTCAATGGCTTCTTTGTGGGTGCGGGGTATCGTAAAATGATTGGCTACTGCATTCCCTGAACCGGCCGGAATAATTCCAAGCCCCACCGAACTACTCATCATCCCTGCTGCCACTTCGTTTACTATTCCATCGCCTCCCACCGCAATTATTAAAGAGCAGTTTTCTGTTGCATCTTCAGCCAGAATGGTTGCATGCCCGTGGTACTTGGTATAATGTATAATAGGGGTAAATGAAGAAGAAAGGTATTTTTTTATATTCTCTTCAACCCCTTTCCAATTACCCGTTCCGGAGACGGGGTTAATTATAAAGCAAATGTTATTATTCATACTCCTGCTGGCAGGTCAAACGATTTTTTTGACAATAGAGAAAGGATAATATATAATAACATGATAAGAGGTACTGCTTCATATCCCAGGAATAAAAATAGTCCTAAAGATAATATGGCAAGCAGGTAGCGAGGTTGGTTATTTGCCCAGCTTGTATCTTTCATTTTTAGGGAGAGTAGTTTTATAGGCGATACCATTAGTATGGAGCATAGTAATGAAAGACAAACAAAGAACCATACACTGAAAGAGATATTTGACAAATATACCGACTGCCAATAAGTATCATGTTTTATAATAAGCGGAAAAGACGCTATAAGTAAAGCATTAGCGGGTGTAGGCAACCCGATAAAGTAGAATGTTTGGCGTGTATCAATATTAAACTTGGCAAGCCTGAGGGCTGCAAAAACAGGTACAAGCAATCCAATCCAATTAAAAGGTGCGGTACCAATTAATTGGAAAATCATCATTCCCGGGGCTACTCCGAAGGAAACCACATCAGCCAGTGAATCCAGTTCTTTTCCAATGGGAGATTGTACTTTAAGTACGCGGGCAGCCATGCCATCAAAGAAATCTGCAATGCCTGCAAATACAATCATCCATGAAGCGTCTGCCAGGCGGTTTTTAAATACATACACTATCGCTATGCATCCAAACAGCAAGTTAAGGGAAGTAATGAAATTAGGTATATTTCTTTTTATTCCATTCATTGGGTATGATATTTAAGTCGTAGCGACATAATAGGTTTTTCAAGACACTCATAACTTACAGCAGATATGATTATAGTAAGAATAAAAATTACAACAGGGTTAATGAGAAAAACTGCTAAGGGGCTCTTAATGCCATTTACATACTGGGTGCCTTCTTCATACAGTAAAATTACTAATCCATGATAACAGAATAGTCCGTAAGAGATTCTGCCAAGATAGTTGATACCCGGAATTTTACCCAATTGAAACAGGTGGGTTTCACAAAAAGATTGTTCAAATATCAGGAAGCAGAAAAACAGGATAGCAGGAATTCTTTCCAACACTGTCATGACATCCGAAGCGTAAAGCTGTTTGTAAAAGATTAAATTAACAAGGTATAGAATATATACAGCAGCCATTACCCACACGGGCATCTTTTTCAGTTTTTCCAATGTTTGGTTTCCCCTCATGCAGAAGTATGCAAGCAAACCTCCGGCAGCAAAATCTCCCACCCAGCCAAGTGAATTGAAATAGAGATTTTGGGGGTCGTGCAGGGCAACAATTCTGAATATAAGCGATACAAGCATTACCAAAATACAAATGGGAACAAAAGCTTTTCTTGCCCATTTTAAAAGTATTCCCCAGGCTGCGTAACACTGCTCTTCTACAGCTATACTCCAGAAAAATACCAGGAAGAAAAGAAAATACTGCCCATGTTTTACAATGTAGAAATTGAGTGTAAAAGTTAGCAGCCATCCCAGGGGTGGAATATCGTTAACCTTATTGCCGAGTACACTCCGTGATGCCCACACAAGTATATACCCCACTACAATCATCAAAAGATAAAGCGGCCATGTCCGGAGAAATCGCTTTAACCAAAAATAAGTTAAATTAAATTTAGATGTCAAATTATACTCCCCCAGTATTATCCACGAAATAAGAAAACCGGAAAGCACCATATAAAAATCCCAGCCAACCACACCCAGGTTAAAGTGCTGGTCGTAGAATTGATACAAAGAAGAACCCCTGATACCCTTATCGTGGGTAAAGACTATATGCTCTATAAATACAAATACAAATGCCCAAAACCTGGGAGCATCCAGGTTTTTGAAATACATCTTTTGGTAACTATCTGCCACTATTGATTAGTTTTCCTGCATTGTTTCTACCCAGTCCCCATTATCTTTTATAAGAGTGATGAGTGCATCCACAGCCTGTTCCGAGGGTATGTTCCGCTGCACTACTTGTTTGCCTTTGTATAATGTAATTTTACCGACTCCTGTTCCCACATAGCCATAATCGGCATCTGCCATTTCACCCGGGCCATTTACCACGCAGCCCATAATACCTATTTTTACTCCTTTCAGGTGAGAGGTGCGCTCGTGTATTTGGGCCGTTACATGCTGTAAGTTAAATAAGGTCCTCCCACAAGAGGGGCAGGAAATATATTCTGTTTTGGAAATTCGCGTACGGGTAGCTTGTAATATTCCAAAGCCAATGCTGTTGAGAGTTGCGGGCGCTACATCTGCTTTCAGCCATAGGCCTTCACCCATCCCGTCAATCAATAATGCACCTGCATCGGTAGCAGCGTAAAGCCTCAATTCATCAGGAGTTGAATTTGCATATTCTCTTTGTATAATTATGGGAATATTGTAATTGTTTTCCAATAATTCAATAAAAACCCTTCTCTGTTCTGCCATCCCATGGATGTTAGATGTTTTAACCACCCACACAAGTGAAGCATCCTTATTTAGTTTATCAAATGCAGGATTCCCTATATCGTGAATGGTAAGTGCAACAAAATTTAGTGTATCAGATTTTTCTTTCGATTGGATATACTCTTCTATACCATTAAAATAAGGATATGACGAAACCTGTTTGCTTTCTTTCCAGGTATTTGCATTATAAATGACAGATAAACTTTCTGGCAAATTAAAATCAACGATAGTATTTCCGGTATAAATAAAATCTGCTGCCTGGTCGTTTACCTTCCAATTTCCAGTATGGGCATTAAAAGAATATCCTATCCCAAAAAGGGAGGCGGGTGTAATGGGTTCTTTCCTTTCACTAAAATCTGCAATAATGCGGGGATGATTTTTTCCACCAATGTTATACGTTTCGCGGGTTTCGTGCTTTTTATACTCAACAGGCGAGTAGGGGATATGTGTCACAGGTGGAATAGGTGAGGGGGTTCCTCTTCCAACATACCTGTCCATCAGCATTTTTGCTACAGGTACTTCAAACTCGGGGTCCTCGGTGAGTGATACCCTTATCGTATCTCCAATACCATCTTCTAATAATGTTCCAATTCCCGCAGCCGATTTAATACGTCCATCCTCGCCTTCTCCGGCTTCAGTTACGCCCAAATGCAGAGGATAGTTCATACTTTCCTCATTCATTTTTATAATAAGCAGCCTGTATGCCTGCACCATTACAATAGGATTACTGGCTTTCATAGAGAGAACGATTTGACGGTAATCATTCTCTTCACAAATCCGTAAAAACTCCATTGCCGATTCCACCATGCCGAGAGGAGTATCACCATAGCGGCTCATAATACGATCGCTAAGGGAACCATGGTTTGCACCAATGCGCATGGCAGTGCCATATTCTTTACAAATTTTCACCAATGGTACGAAGCGCTGCCGGATTCTTTCTATCTCTGCGTCATATGAATCATCCGTATAATCTATTTGTTCAAATTTTTTCTTATCCGCATAATTACCCGGGTTTACACGTACCTTCTCTACAATGCGGGCAGCCATTTCTGCAGCATTGGGAGTAAAGTGTATATCGGCAATCAGCGGGGTTTTATATCCTCTTTTTCGTAATTCGTTTTTTATGTTTTGCAGGTTTTCTGCTTCTTTTAGGCTGGGGGCTGTAATGCGCACGTAGTCGCAACCCGCATCTATCATCCGGATAGATTGCTCTACCGTACCTATGGTGTCCATAGTGTCGGTAGTGGTCATAGATTGTATGCGGATAGGGTAGTCCCCGCCTAAGGGCATATCGCCAATGTTGACAACCCTGCTTTTCCGGCGCCTATATACCGTAAGGCTTTCGCAATAAGTCTTTATTCCGGGTTCATTCATTTTTGCAAAAGTAGAAAAAAGGCAGGTATTACTTTGCCGCTGTGCCTACGATAGTCTTTTTATAATCGTCGAACTTCATCGTTTGGTATTTATTTTCGGCAAAATATTTTAAAACGGGCATCAGGTATGTTGCGCTCACATAGCTTTGAATATAAGTGAGGCGTTGTATCTTTTCGTCCATGTAAACTGTCGTTGGGTAGCCCAGTTTTCCATCCAGCAGCGAGGAGGCAAGCTCATTCGTATAACCTTTGGTATGAGGACGTGGATTAGAGAATTTATGGTTTTGAAAATGGAAGGTATCGCCTGTCTCTGCATCCAGGCGGACGGAATAATAATACTTATTCAGGTAGCTTATAATAGCAGGGTCAGTGTATGTATCCGCATCCATTTTTTTACACCAGCCGCACCAGTCGGTATAAACATCAATGAATATTTTTTTGGGATTGGTAGCATTTAATTTCAGCGCCTGGTCAAAACTCATCCAGTGTACTCCATTCCCGTCGCCGGCTGTTTCAGGCGCAGTTGGTACAGGGTCTCCTCCTGGCGCAGAGCCACAGGAATAAATACAAATAATACATAGAATGGATAGTAACCACCCGCTGTTTTTAAGTCTGTTCATTTGTTTAGTTTTCAGACCCAAAGCTACGAAACTTTTATTTTTCGAACTTATTCTTCAAAAAGGCCATTGACATAGCCCAGGCTTCTTTCGCAGCATCGGGGTTATAAGCTGGCTTCTCATCGCAGTTAAATCCATGGTCAGCATATGATATTACAGTATTGATAAAAGGTTTTTCAGCATTTTTCATGGCGGCAACTACGGCGTCAACCTGGTCCTGCCCAATATGTTTATCTAATCCTCCCCAAAAGAACAGGTGCGGAGCCTGTAAGTTATTAACTCGGTCCAACAATTGTCCGGTTCCTCCCCCATAATATGATATGCAGGCTGAAAAGCGGGCCGCAGCATTGGCAATGAAAGAAACCCGTCCGCCCAGGCAAAAGCCAATAGTGCCAATTTTATCTTTTACTACTTCGGGCTGGGTACGCAGCCAGTCATAAGCAGCCATTACATCTGCTGCCAATGCATCGGGAGTTAATGCCTGGAAATGGGGAGCAGCGGCAGCAAAATCAGTATACCCGCATTCAAAGCCTGCCGGGGCAGTACGGTGAAATAATTCGGGAGTGATAGCCACATATCCCTCTTTTGCAATGCGGTCAGTAACGTTGCGTATATGCCCGTTTACTCCAAATGCTTCCTGGAAAACAAGAACTGCCGGAACAGGCCCTTTAGCTTCGGGCATAGACACATAGGCTTCCATTTCGGGACCATCACCTACTTTTAATGAAATTCGTTTGGTATTCATAACAATGTTTTAAGGTTTTGTAAAAAGAGGGAATGGACAAATATAAAAGATTAGGGTTAATTTATCGCGCAGGCAGTAATAATTATAGCCCGATTTGATTTCTTTGCTATCTTTGCGCCCAATTTAAAAAAACAAGAAAGAATGTATCTAACATCAGAAGCCAAAAAGCAGATATTCCGTGAACACGGAGGCGCTGAAACCGCAACAGGCACAACAGAGTCGCAGGTTGCTCTTTTTACTACCCGCATCAATTACCTTACCAAGCATTTGCAAGAAAAACCCAAGGATTTAGTTACCAAAAGGTCGCTGGTAAATATGGTGGGCAAACGTAAAGCATTATTAGAATATCTGAAAGCCAAGGATATTGCTCGTTACAGGGCACTTATCAAAAAGCTGGATATTCGTCGCTAATTTAATCGGTTCATAAAGTACGAAAGTTCGCGAGGTTCGTAAAGTAACACGCTTTACCGCCTTTTTGAACTTGACCAACTTTATTAACTATAATAAACTCATTTTCATGAATATAAAAAACATTAAAATCGCTCTTCCCGGAGATGGAGACCGGTTTATTACCATAGAAACAGGTAAGCTTGCCAAACAGGCAGATGGAAGCGTAGTAGTTCGCATGGGCGATACCATGCTATTGGCTACCGTAGTATCCTCCAGAGAAGCAAAAGAAGGCATGGATTACCTGCCCTTATCGGTTGATTATCAGGAAAAATTTGCATCTGCCGGACGTATACCCGGTGGGTTCTTTAAAAGGGAAGCTCGTCCTTCGGAATATGAAATTCTCATATCGCGCCTCATTGACAGGGCATTGCGTCCTTTGTTTCCCGATGACTATCATGCTGAAATACAGGTATTGATATACCTTATTTCTTCTGACCCTACCATTATGCCTGATTCATTGGTAGGCTTGGCAGCATCTGCCGCTATTGCAGTTTCTGATATTCCGTTCAATGGCCCTATATCAGAAGTAAGAGTTGCTAAGGTGGATGGTAGATATGTCATTAACCCTACCTTGCAGCAAATTGAAACTGCTACCCTTGATATGATTGTTGCAGGCACCCAGCATGACCTGAACATGGTGGAAGGTCAATTGCACGAATGCAGCGAAGAAGAAATGGTAGAAGCATTGAAGCTGGCGCATGAGGCTATTAAAGAACAATGTAAAGCCCAGTTAGATCTTGCTAAAATGGTGGGTGCAGAGAAGAAACGCGAGTATTCTCACGAAACAAACGACGAGGCGTTAAAAGAAAATATGCGCAAGCAATGCTATGATAAATTTTATGCCATAGCGAATGAGGCGACCCCGAACAAACATCTCCGTGGTGAAAAATTTGAAGCAGTAAGAGAAGAGTTCCTGGCTACCCTTTCAGACGAAGAAAGGGAAGAAAAAGCCGGAATGATGAAGCGCTACTTTTTCGAAGTTGAAAAAGATGCTGTACGTGATTGTATGTTAAATGAACATCACCGCCTGGATGGAAGAAAAGGAGAAGAAATCCGCCCGATATGGAGCGAGGTAGGTTATTTACCTTCCGCCCACGGTTCGGCTATATTTACAAGAGGTGAAACCCAATCACTCACTACGGTTACCCTGGGCAGCAAATTAGATGCTCAAATGATTGACGGTGCTGTGTTTGATGGTACCAATAATTTTATGCTCCATTACAACTTCCCTCCGTTCTCTACGGGTGAAGTGAAGATGATGCGTGGTACAGGCAGGCGTGAAATTGGGCATGGTAACCTTGCTCTCAGGGCTTTAAAGCCTGTTATGCCTAAGGAAAATCCCTATACGGTACGTATTGTTTCTGATATTTTAGAATCAAATGGCTCTTCATCTATGGCTACCGTATGTGCCGGATGTTTAGCCTTGATGGACGCTGGTATGCAAATAACGAAGCCTGTGGCAGGTATTGCTATGGGGCTTATTGCTGACCCAAAGACAGGTAAATATGCAATCCTTTCTGATATTCTTGGTGACGAGGACCACTTGGGAGATATGGACTTTAAAGTAACCGGAACCAGGGATGGTATCACTGCCTGCCAAATGGATATTAAGATTGACGGGCTTTCTTATGAAGTACTTGGAAAAGCATTGGAGCAAGCGCGTAATGGCAGGCTGCATATTTTAGGCGAGATGGCGAAAACCATTGAAAAACCAAATACAGATTATAAGCCTCATGCTCCAAGAATTATCCAGTTACGTATACCAAAGGATATGATTGGTGCTGTAATAGGTCCCGGTGGTAAGGTTATTCAAGGCATACAAGCTGATACCGGCGCCGTTATTGTAATCGAAGAAATAGATGGAGTAGGAGTAGTTGATATATCCTCTGCTAACAAAGATTCTATTGATGCTGCACTGGCTAGGATAAAAGGTATTACGACAGTTCCCGAAGTTGGGACAGAGTACGAAGGCAAAGTAAAAAGCATAGTTGAATTCGGTGCCTTTGTAGAATTTTTACCCGGCAGGGAAGGGTTGCTTCACATTTCAGAAGTAGACTGGAAGCGTCTCGACAGCATGAACGGAGTATTTGCAGAAGGAGATATGGTGAAAGTAAAGCTTCTTGCCGTTGACCAGAAAACAGGAAAATTCAGGTTGTCGCGCAAAGCTCTTTTACCAAGGCCTGAGGGTATGCCTGAACCTGTAGAAAGGGAAGAAAGGCGCGATGACAGGCCACGTCAGCACAATCGTAGGAGAGACTAAACTTTAGTTTGTTTTATAAAGCCTTCTTCATTTTGAGGAGGGCTTTTTTATTGTAGCTTGTACATGTACACTTTGTTATCTGCGTCTGTAGCTAAATAAAGTGAACCATCGTTGGTTGCTTCCGTTATGCTAAAACTGGTAGAACCGTACAATGGAAATCCGGGGCAAAGCTCCCCTGAATTATCCCAGAGATAAATTCTTTCATTTTTCTTATCAACTGCACCTATTTTAAGGCTGTGGTCAGGGTTAACAAATAGAGAAAGATTACTCAGGTCACCTTTTGCAGTAGTATGGAAGCGCTGCGATTTATCTGCATTATAAGCCCAAATATCATTGCTGTTTTGAAACACCATCTCAAGTTTCCCGGTGCTGTCAGTTGCACCCGGAATAAAATCAGGACTAGTATAGGAGTGTCTTAAATACTGCACCGTTGACAGTTCACCCGACATGCTTAACTTAAAGACTGTCCCTGTCGAGTCCGCTGTCATAATGTAGGAATCGGAAAGTGAGTGGCCACGTGCTATGTAGAAATTCCGTATGTGCGAAGGCATCCTGTTATCAAGGTTTAGTTTCTCGTTTCCTTTTTTGTCAAATACATAAACCTTTCCGCCATCATCAATAAAAACTAAATAGTCTTTTTTATCCATCTGCAAATAATGTGCAGCGCATTTCACAGGTTCTTTGGTCCGGGGCGTAATCCAGTCGCTGAGTTCTTTTCCATTGATGCCATATGCATGGATTTTTAAATCTTCGGTAGGTATAAGCAGCCTGTAATTCCGGTTATTGTCATAATCAAAAACATTCACCGGCCCCGAAGCAGAATATTTTAATTTAATTGGGAATCCTCCCAGCTCATCTCCTTTTCTGTCAAGTGCAACAATATTGCCGGAAGTATTAAACAGGTATTGAATCTTCTTGTTCTTTAGGGCATCTACATTGTATACAGGGCTTTTTATATATCCTTCTATTTTTTTCTTCCATTCGGTATGCCCGGTATTGCTTATTAAATAAACATATTGATTTTTATCTTCCAATAAAATATACTGCCCGTGGGTAATATGGTCATTCACCCAATAGGCAGGAGTAACAATAGTCGTATCAAGGGCTATTTGCCACACAGGAACCACCTCTTTCCGGAACATGGGGTTTCTTTTCAAATAGAAATTAGTGTAAAACATTCCTTGTACACTGCTAAGCTGCAAGGATGCTGCATGAAACTTGCTAAAAATATCCCGGTATTTTTTCAGGCCTTCTGCATATAACTTGTCCAGGTATTTTGCATAAAAAATAGAAGATAATGCCATATTATTATAAACATATATCCCCGATTCGCTCTCTACATGCTGGTTTACATAATCCCTGTAATAACTGTCTTTTTCCAGCGTATTGCCTCCTTCATAGCTATATATAAAAGTCTTGAGTGCATTCAGGCTATTGGCAAAAACAATGTAATTGCCCACATGCGTGAACCATGATTTGGTAACCCCGCTAAAAGTATTGCCAAGCATGTAAGAAGTTACATTATCAAGATTGAGATTGCGGATTTCATGGTGCATGTATATGGAATCTTTAATTTTTAAATCCCGCTTTGCAGCCACTGTATCTGCAAATGCATCCAGTTTGTTTGCTGCTGTTTTTATGTCATTGGCTTCAATCAATATGTATGTATCGTTTTGCAGGGTACTATCCGAAGGCTCGGTAGTAATTTGTGCAACCTCATTACTTATCCAGGGATAAAAGTATTTTTCAATATTTAGCCCATATGATTGTTCTGTTTTTTCCATCCATTCAGTCCTGCCCCTGTACCTGTTATGAGTACCCATATATTGTGAGTAATCTTTATGGAACCTGCCATAGTCACTGAATTCATGACACACCATAAAGATAGTGTTTGCTGGGGCGATGGAGGCAGCTTTTATTTCTTGTGATGATTGGTGTTGGAAAAGATTAAGGAACTGGCTGCCTGTGCTGTCGCAATCAGTAAAGCCCGTCATGATTAATTCGTCGGAGTTATTCGTAATATCCAGTTCCATCCATTGCCCGAAATCCTGTAAAGAAGCCAGGGCAGATAAAAATTGTTTATTAAATAAATAGGAGGATACATTGCCAAATGTTTGCAGGTTGACAAAAATATTGGCTATGGGCTGCCTGCCCGAAGCATTAAGGACTTTGGTAAAGTAAGCATTACTCATTAGTGAAATTCCTGATTCAAGCTGGCGCATCGATTCTTTCACAAGTGCAGAGCCAAACGAGGAAATAAAAATTCCATTATAAATGGTATAGTAAAATATATTGTTGTCACCAACCTGGATGGCATGTATGGTTGTTTCTTCGTAAGGTACTTCGTTCGCAGGGCTATTCTCTTTTAAGGAGTTCAAATAGGTAGAGAGGGTAGTTTCAGAAACTGTTTCAGGAAGAGCACACACGAAAAGGTAATTAAACTCGTTCATGCCATTCATATGTGCCGAGACAAACAGAGGCTCGTTTTCCAGTATACTGGCTATAGCAGGATTCTCCCTTGCAATAGAATCAAGCGCTTTCAGTTGCCTGTTCAAGGTAGTAAAATAAGGAACACTTATGATATCCTTCCAAATATCACTCGTTTGGGAAATATTTTTCCAGAGCGGTAATGTTTTCCGGCTTTCAAAAATGAAAGAGGCATCAATGGGAATAGCTTTAATGGCACTATTGGCAGGAGCGTTCGCTTTTTTAATGTGCAAATAAAAATAAATCCCGCCGGCTAATACAAGAATTAATATTAATGCAGCTATGACCTTCTTTCCCATTTTATTGCTGGTGAAATAAATCCCATTCCACTAATTTAAAACTACGCCTGTGATGAATACTGATTCCATGTTTTTCAATCGCTGCACGATGTGATGCCGTACCATATCCTTTGTTCCTGTTCCATTCGTAGTAAGGATATTCTTTATGAAGTTCATTCATGTAGTCGTCCCTATATGTTTTTGCCAGCACCGATGCAGCAGCTATGGATGCAAAGGTAGCATCTCCTTTAATAACACACTTGTGCGGAATGCTATGGTAGGGTGTAAAACGGTTCCCGTCAATTAGCAAAAAGGAAGGTCTTATTTTTAAAGAATCAATAGCCTTGTGCATGGCAAGAAAAGAGGCCTTTAGAATATTTATCTCATCTATTTCTTCATTGCTTACTTCTCCAACCGCATATGCAATAGCTTCTTTTTCAATAACTGTTCTCAATTCATACCGCACCGGTTCCGATAACTGTTTGGAGTCATTCAGCAAAGGGTGGTGAAAATCTTTTGGCAGAATTACGGCTGCTGCATACACAGGTCCCGACAGGCATCCGCGGCCTGCTTCATCGCAGCCGGCTTCTATAAATTCATTATGTAAATAAGGTTTTAAAGGCATTAGTGCATTACTTTTTCTATGGATTGCCATGTTAGTTGTGCAGTTTTGTCCCACGAAAAAAACCGTGCCCTCTCCTTGCCTTTTTCAATAAGCTGTTGCTTCAGTGTTCCATTTTTTAATACCTCCAACATTCCTTCTGTAATAGAATCTACAGAAAATGGGTCAACTAAACGGGCTGCATTTCCTGTAACTTCAGGCATAGAAGTAACATTAGAGGCAATCACAGGCACTTCACACTGCATAGCTTCTACAATCGGAATGCCAAAACCCTCAAAGTAAGAAACATAAACCAATGCAAATGCAGCTCCCGTCACCTTGCTTAATTCTTCCACATTTAATCGCCCGGTAAAAATCACATCGCTTTTAAACTTCATCGCATGAAATACCTTTTCCATTTCAATATTTTTAAAATAGTGCGGCCCTACCAGTACTAATTTAATAGGAGAACCGGACTTTTTCTTCATCTTGTCAAAAGCCTCCAGCAACCTTTTTACATTCTTCCTGGGATGCAGGGCGCTTACATACAAAAAATATTCTTCGCCCCCCGAATATTTGTTTCGTATTTCTTTTTTCTCGGCTTCCTCCAGCTTTTTGTAAAGACTATCGGCAGCATTATACACTACATCTATTTTATCTAAAGAGATGCTATAGTGTTCTGCAATATCCTGTTTCGAAAATTCAGATACGGTGAGTATTCTGCGTGCATGTTTGGCATATAAAGGAAAAAAATGCCTGTAATGCCAGCTTGTCCATGTTGGCAAATCTTTTGGGTAATGCTCATAGTTTATGTCATGAATAACAGGAATAGATGGTACTTCCGTATTCAAACTGAGGAAACCATCCGGGGAATAAAAAATGTCGGGCTTCACCTGGTTTAATGTTATGGCAACGGAATACTCGAACCACCAGTAATATAAAAGGGGATGCCTTGCCTGGGGAAAGAGTACCACCGGTGTAATGTTGTCGGAGAATATAAATTCCTCATCATATTTCCTGTCAAAAAGAAACAGGAACTGGTGCTCGGGATGATTGACTGTAATCCGTTTCAGCACATTAAGTGCATGCATTCCAATTCCCTCCATTTTGTTCTTGAGCAGCAGTCGGGTATTTACGGCTATCTTCATTTTTTAATGCAGGGCTCAATTGCTTTCACCAGTGATGAGTTCGATTCCATAAGAATTCCTTTTACTCCTGCTTTTTCTCCCGCTAAAATGTCTCTCTCCTTGTCCCCGATAAAATACGATAATGAAGGGTCAATAGTAAAGCGTGCAAGGGCTTTTTCCACGTGTAGCGAATCAGGCTTCCGGCAAAGGCAACTCCCCGTTTCCGGGTGGTGCACACAGTAATATATTTCTTCAATATGGATTTTCTCTTTTTCTAATTTCTTTAGCAGGTGCCCATGCATTTTTTCAGTATCCTCTATTTTGAAAAGTCCCCGGCCTATACCACTTTGGTTTGAAATAATGATTAAAAGATAACCTGCTTTTTGTAAAAGTTTTAACGCTTCAACCACGTCAGGCAATATTTCAAAATCTTCAATACGGAAAGTATAATCGTTTCTTTCCCGGTTTATAACTCCGTCACGGTCCAGTAAAATCGCTTTGTTCATCATTTAAGCATGGCTGCAATTTGCGTATAAAAACCTTTGGCAAAAGCTGGGTGGAGGATGATGGTAAACGCAATGCCAAACAATCCACCCCACAAATGTGCATCATGCCCAATGCGGGTTCCACCTCTTTTCGACATATAAAATTCATATCCCAGGTAAAGAATGCCCAATACAAATGCCGGGATATCGAAAGGTATGAACATGATACCCAGTTTAGCGGTAGGGTTAATCAATATAAATGAAAACAGTACCGCAAAAATAGCTCCCGAAGCTCCGACAGCACTGTATCCCGGGTTGTTTTTATTCTTTTCATAAGCCGGAACGGAGGACACTACTATGCCTCCAAAATAAAGCAGGAGATAGTAATAACGGGCATGCAGAGGAAAAAATGCAGGGAAAACATATTGCTCTAATTCTAGCCCTATGCTATATAGAGCGAACATATTGAAAAATAGATGCCCATAATCTGCATGAAGAAAAGCATGTGTAAAAACCGTGTACCACTCTTTCCGGTCGCTATGCACTCTCCAGGGGCTATACAAATATTTGATAAAGAAAGCCTTATCGCGAAAACCTATCAGGGAAAAAACAATGGTAAATGCAAGGATACAATAGGTTATCATGCCTGTGGCTAAATGAAAAATGGTTTTTTAATGATATCTCAAAATTAGTTTTTTTAGGTTTATCTTGCCTGTATTAAGATATACCATTATTTTTAACAGCTTCTTTTAGTATTTGTTAGTATGCCTGAAAAAAAGGAAAAAGAAATTATCGGACGCACCGTATTGGTTGATTTGCCTAAGCTTGGCTTTACGGGCATTGCCGCTAAAACTGATACCGGCGCATACTATTGTTCTTTGCATTGCCATTTTATAAATGTAAAAGTTGAAAAAGGCAAGAAAATACTTTGTTTTAACTTGCTCGACCCATCTCATCCCGAGTACCAGGAAAAGACTATTCACTACACGCGTAAATTTATTGAGAAACAGATAAAAAATTCTTTCGGCGACACGGAGAATAGGTATTTAATTCAAACTGGTATCCGGATTCATGGCCGGCGCATTAAAACATGGATAAGTCTTACAGACAGGGGTACAATGAAATATCCCATGCTGCTGGGAAGCCGTTTATTAAGGAATAAATTTATGGTGGACGTTTCGTTTAAAGAGCCAAAAACTACATAGCAAGGGGTTCCTGTTTTTTACTATAGTTAGTAGTGCGTACGGCTTTTCCCGTATTATCATAAAAGGTCCATATGCCGGAAGGCTTACCCTTTGTATAATTGCCCACATATCTTTTTTGTCCGTTTTCATAATATGATATGGTAGAACCATCCTGCAACCCGGCAACAAAGTAATCATCGCTCCACATTTTTCCCGTCGGATAAAAGCTTTGGCATTCCCCTTGTCTTCTTCCGGCCACATAGTAACTTCTTTCTTTTATAACACCATTCGCATAGCGTCGTATTACTGTCCCGTCTTTTGCACTTGTATCCACCGGTTGTTGGGTCGCAGCATGCATTTTTGTAGTATCTATAACCACTGCATTACCTGCTGAATTATTGGGTGTGGAAGCAGGGTGGCAACCGGTAAGTAAATAAGCCGATACTAAAAATATAAAAGCTGTTTTTTTCATGAAGTAATATTGTCCTTGCAAAAATATGCGAAATTTTATTAGTAAACTTACTTATCTCTCTCAGTTACAAACTCTATAAGTTGCCCAAAAGCGGTTTTATGAGGTGAGTCGGGCAATTCTGCCAGCATTAGCTCCGATTTTTTCCGGTATTCATACATTTTGCTTTGTGCATATTCTATGCCTTTTTTCTCCTTAACAAAATCGAAAATCTCTGCAATGGTTTCCTTATCGCTACTCTTGTTTTTTACCTTACTCATAATTTTCTTTCGCTCAAGATAAGATGATTGTTCAAGTGCATAGATAAGAGGAAGGCTTAGTTTTTTTTCTTTAATGTCGGTGCCGGTGGGTTTACCAATATCATTCCCCATTCCAAAGTCCAGCAGGTCATCTTTAATTTGAAACGCTATGCCCAGCGTTTCCCCGAAATCCCACATGCGTTTTACGGTTTCCTCATTAGCACCTGTTGAAGCTGTTCCCGAAGCGCAGCAGGCTGCCACCAGCGATGCAGTTTTATTGGCAATAATTTCAAAATATTCGCTTTCTACAATGTTTAGTTTGCGAGCTTTCTCAATCTGGAGCAGTTCACCCTCGCTCATCTTTTTTACAGCGGTAGAAACGAGTTCCAATAAATGAAATTCTTTATCTTGCACGGCAAGCAGCAAGCCTCTCGACAAGAGATAGTCACCAACTAATACTGCAATTTTGTTTTTCCACAAAGCATTAATCGAAAAAAATCCCCGGCGGCGATACGTATCATCTACCACATCATCATGAACGAGCGTAGCCGTATGTAAAAGTTCAATCAGTGCAGCAGCGTGGTAAGTTGAGTCATTAATATTTCCATGCAAGCCTGCCGAGAAAAATACTAACATGGGCCTTAATTGCTTTCCCCTGCGTTTAATAAGGTAAAATGTAATTTTATCGAGTAAAGGGACAGAGCTTTTCATAGCCTGCCTGAAGCGTGTTTCAAACTCATCAAGCTCTTTACCAATTACAGGACGTATAGCATCAAGGCTCTTCATGGGAGTACAAAGGTAAGAACAATGAGGTACGATAGTAGGGCAAGGCCAACTTACTGCTTACTCATGCACATACACCCGCTTCACTCTGCCGGACAATCCTGTCAGCACTTCGTAGGGAATAGTGTTCATATCTTTTGCTGTTTGCAAAAGAGAAGTTGGGTCATCAAAAAGTATTACTTCATCACCTTCTTTGGCATCAATTCCGGTAATGTCAATCATTAGCATATCCATGCAAACGTCTCCCACTATGGGCGCAAGTTTTCCATGTACTTTCATTTTTCCTTTTCCATTGCCGTATTCTCTGCGTATGCCATCTGCATAGCCAATGGCAATGGTTGCAATGGTGCTGTCGGTTTGCAATACTCCCCGCTGGTTATAGCCTACAGTATCCCCTTTTTTCAAATACATGATTTGTGAAATAACACTTTTCAATGTCCCTGCATTTTCCAACTTGCGCTGTTCGGTCGCATTATTGCCCACTCCATACAGCCCGATTCCCAACCTCACCATATCAAACTGTGCCTGCGGGTACCGTGCAATTCCTGCCGAGTTTAATATATGCCGCATAACGGGGTAGGGCATTGCAGCCAGTATTTTATCACTCCATCGGGTAAACTTGTCTATTTGTTCAAGGGTGAAATCTTTGTGCGTATCAGAGCCGCTTGCAGCCAGGTGCGAGAATATAGATTTTACTACCAATTGAGGTGTTTGCGATAAAACCGAAATTAGCTGGTCAATATCTTCTTCTCCAAACCCAAGGCGATGCATACCCGTATCCAGCTTAATATGTACGGGCATTTTTTTGTCCGTTCCGCTATGTATAGCAGCATCGACAGCCAGTTTTAATGTCCGGAAGCTATACACCTCGGGTTCCATGCCATATTTAATAAAGAGGTCATAGCTCCCCGGCTCGGGATTCATTACCATAATAGGTAGCGATATGCCTGCATTCCTTAATTCCACACCCTCATCGGGATAAGCCACTGCCAAATAATCTGCCCGGTGAAATTGCAGCATGTTGGCAATTTCAAAGCTTCCGCTGCCATACGAAAATGCCTTTACCATGGCCATTATTTTAGTGGAAGGCTTTAACAATGAACGGTAATAACGCAGGTTGTGCGCAATAGCAGAAAGCTTAATAAGCATAACTGTTTCGTGTGCTTTTTCCTGTAGTTCTTTACTTATTTTTTCAAATTGGAAACTTCTTGCTCCTTTCAGCAATATGGCCTCATCACGGAAATTAAACTCATTTATGTGCTGTAAAAAATCTTCAGTAGAATTGAAAAAATATTTCTCAAGCGAAAATAAATCTGCATAGGCAGATATGGCTTTCCCGATACCAATGAGCCTTGTCGGCAGGTTCGCTTTTAAAATCCCCGCGATTTTACTGTATAACTCCTTTTCATTTTTCCCGCTTTGGGTTATGTCAGATAACACTATTGTTTTCCGGGAATGCTGCTGTTGCCTGTGCAGGAAATTCAAGGCAACGGAGAGTGAGTTTATATCTGAATTATAGGAGTCATTAATAAGCGTGCAATTATTTATTCCTTTTAGCATCTCCATTCGCATAGCCACTGGTTGCAGGGCATTCATGCGCTCCCCAATAGTTGTATGTTCATATCCTACGAGCAGCATACATGCCCAGCAGTGGATGGCATTTTCTATGGAGGCATCATCGGTAAATGGAATGGTAATAGTAATTTCTTCTCCCTTAAAAAGGCCACTAATGATAGTACTTCCGGCTCCCTGCAAGGTTTTTGCAATTCGTAAGGTAGCGTCTTTACTCCTCGACCATATAAATAGTTTTATTTCCGGATGCGCTTCATCCGATTGAATACTTTCATCAATATCTTCATAGTCGCTGCAGTAAATAAGAGTTCTTACATTTTTGAAGAGCTTCATTTTTTCCCGAATTTTTTCCCTGATGTCATTAAAGTTTGCTCCATGTGCTTCTCCAATATTGGTAATAATTCCAAGGGTAGGCGAAATAATGTTTTTCAGTTTCTCCATTTCCCCGGGCTGCGAAATCCCCGCTTCAAATATCCCCAGTTGGTGGGTGCTGTCCATTTGCCATACAGATAGCGGAACCCCTACCTGTGAATTATAACTCAGGGGGCTTTTTACTACATTTTTATCCGGTGAAATCAATTGGTAGAGCCATTCTTTTACGATAGTTTTTCCGTTGCTCCCGGTAATGGCTATCACCGGAATATCAAACTGCCTGCGATGTCGGGCAGCTATTAGTTGTAAGGCAGGTAGTGTATCAGGAACCCTTATAAAAGTAGCATCTACACATAGCGTAGCATCTTCGAATTCGTTGTTCACCATAAAAAGCCGTACTCCCTTTTCATAAAGCTCTTTAATGAATCTATGCCCGTCATTATTGGCAGTTTTCAGCGCAACGAACATAACCCCTTCTGGTTCCGCAAGCGTACGGCTGTCAATTAATAGTTGGGTAACGGACAAATCCATTAGGGAAGAATTGCCTTTTAATTCTGACCCGAGTATATTGGCTATTTGCGAAATGGTGTATGACACAGCAGGTCAAAGTTACAAATAAAGCCGCCGTGGTGGAATGTACTATCTTTGCCCTATGGGAAAACTTACCGATAGTTTAAATATGGCTTCCAAGCTTTCGCCCTATAAAATATGGAATGGGAGTAAGGTGCTATTTAGTTACCAGTTATCGCGCATAACGGGTACTCCCAATCACATGGGCCTGCCGGTAAGTATTTCATTTGAGCCCACTACATCCTGCAACTTGCGTTGCCCCCAATGCCCCAGCGGATTGAGGCAATTTACGCGGGATACAGGTATGCTGAAATCTGATTTTTTTAAGGAAGTAATTGATGAATTTGCACGCCATTTGGCATACCTTACTTTTTATTTCCAGGGAGAACCTTACTTGAATCCCGGTTTTCTTGAAATGGTAAAATATGCCTCCTCCAAGCGGATTTATACGGCTACCTCTACCAATGCCCACTACCTTACTCCCGAGGTGGCTAAGAAAACAGTTGAATCGGGACTGGACAGGCTGATTATTTCCATAGATGGTACCACGCAGGAAACCTATTCCTCCTACCGTATTGGTGGAAAGCTCGACAAAGTATTGGAAGGAGCTAAAAATGTTGCCGAATGGAAACGGAAACTGAAATCTAAAACACCCCATCTTATCTTCCAGTTTTTGGTGGTAAAAGCGAATGAGCACCAGGTTCCTGAAGTAAAAGCCCTCGCCAAAGAAATAGGCATAGATGAGGTCCGCCTGAAAACAGTACAGATTTACGACTATGAAAATGGCAGCCCCTTGATTCCCGAACAGCAGAAATACTCCAGGTATAAAATGGATGCATCGGGCAAATATGCCATAAAAAATAAGTTGCTTAATCATTGCTGGCGCATGTGGAACTCCTGTGTAATTACATGGGACGGCAACGTGGTTCCCTGCTGCTTCGATAAAGATGCCTCCCATCCTATGGGCAATGTAAAAGAACAGCCCTTTAAGCAGCTTTGGAACAATGATAATTACCGCCGTTTCAGGCAGTCACTTTTAAAATCACGCAAAGAAATTGACATCTGTAAAAACTGCACCGAAGGAACCAAAGTTTGGGGCTAAACAAATCGGGGGTTTAAAATCGGGGAGATTCAGATGATAGAATATGTCACGGTGTGATATAAGCACAATATACAGTAAATCTGGCACATGTGGGTTTTATGTCTCGGTTATTTTTAGCCTAAAATCATTAAAGAGGCTTTAATCTATCTTTTCTAAAAGTCTGTAAGTTATTCCCCTTCAAGGGGTTTAGGGGCATAAATTTATAGGGCATTTATTATACACTTGCTTCGTAAAAAGATATGTCACGGTGGTCAAAAAAATATGTCATGGTGAAAAACTGCCTTAAATGCTTGGTTTTGTGAACTAAATATTCGTTATGTCACATTGCCCATTCCGTAAAAAACCGTGACATAAAGAAAAATGAAAATACTAAAAAAAGAGAAAAATTTTAAGCTTAGAGTGAATCAGATTACATTCTGTTTACCTTTGTTTCTTATTTCATTTTAAGATATGGGACGCGTATTTGAGAAAAGAAAACATACCATGTTTGCCCGCTTTGCCAAAATGGCAAAAGCATTTACCAAAATAGGAAAAGACATTGCCATAGCTGTAAAAGCCGGCGGGCCTGACCCTGACACCAATCCCCGTTTGCGTATGTGCATACAGAATGCACGGGCAGTAAATATGCCTAAGGCAAATGTGGAGGCCGCCATTAAAAGGGCATTCGATAAGGATTTTTCCAATTACGAAGAGGCCATTTATGAAGGCTATGCACCTCATGGTGTTCCTGTGTTGGTGGAGTGTACTACTAATAACCCTACCCGTACTGTTGCTAATATACGCATGTATTTTGCCCGTAGCGGAGGCTCACTGGGTACCAATGGCTCGGTAAGTTTTATGTTTGAGAGGAAGGCACTGTTTAAAGTGTCTTCAGTTGGGTTGAATAGGGAAGAAATCGAGTTTGAACTGATTGATTTCGGGGCAGAAGAATTTACCTGGGACGATGAAAATAATGAATTGATTATCCAGACGCCCTTCAATGAATTTGGCCACCTGCAAAAAGCGCTGGAGGATAAAAAGATAGAAATAAAGGAAAGCTCTAAAACCTATATCCCCACTACATACAAGGAAATAACCGATGCCGAAGAAGCCGACCTGCTTGCCATGATTGAGAAAATGGAAGAGGACGAGGATGTGGTCGCGGTTTATCATAATGCAAAATAACGTACCAGTGTATTCAGGAATATTTCTGTATGCTAAAAATGTGTAGCGCCCAACACTTGGGTATTGAGATACGTTTTCCTTTAATTGAATAACAGTTTGTTTTATACCTTTGTTTCAGTAAATAACACACTCGGAAACTTTTTGAAAAAAATACTTTGCACCGGTTTTATATTGTGTTTTCTTCAACTATTTGAAGCAGATGCTCAGTTCGTATTGAATGGAAATGCTACCATTGTTGAGCCTAAGTGTTCGGATTCGACTATAACCTATCAATTAACGCCCGACCTTAATAATCAGGCAGGTGAAATCTGGTACCCTGTCAGGGTTAGTTTAGCCCAGCGGTTCGACGTGCAGTTTGAAATGTATCTTGGGGTGAAGCAATATTCTGTAGGTGCGGATGGAATCTGCTTTGTTTTCCAACAGCAAAGTGTTAATGCAGGAAGCAATGGGGGAGGCTTAGGATATATGGGCATTACTCCTTCCATAGCAGTGGAATTTGATACTTATCATAATGCATGGGACCCTTTATTTTGTCATACAGCTATCGAAAAAAATGGGGACGTTTTTCACAATGATAATTCCGGTAATAACCTCGCAGGGCCCCTGCAGCTTGACCCTGCCAATCCAAACTTGCCCGATGGCAACTGGCACCACATGGAAATTATATGGAATCCGGTCAGCGATTCTTTAACTGTGTACTATGATTGTACTTTTCGTATTGCCTACCAGGGCGATATTATAGATAGTATTTTTGGTGGGAACCCTAATGTGTATTGGGGTTTTACCGCCGGAACAGGTGGTTCTGATAATGTCCAGCAGGTATGTTTGGCGCACTCTTATCTCAATAATTTGCGTGATACTACTGTATGCCGGGGTAACCCGGTAAAGCTTGTGGCTACAGGAGGAAGCTCTTATCAATGGAGTCCGTCAAAAGGATTGAACGTAGATACGGGGGCAGTAGTAATTGCAACACCCGACACTACTACCACGTATAGGTTTGTTGCCAAAGGCTGTGTGGGAATCATTAAGGATAGCGCAACTATAACCGTAAAACCGGGCCCCAGTGGAAACATAAGCAAATCAAAAAATATATTGTGCAATGGAGAGGATAATGGAAGCGCTTCCGTTTCGGTTACCGGGGGAATAGCGGTGTATACTTATTTATGGTCTCCCACCGGAGGAAGTACTGCTACAGCAACAGGGTTATCTGCCGGGACATATACTGTAACCGTGAATACTCCGAATGGCTGCGAAGCTATAGAAACAGTAGCCATAACACAACCTCCTGCCATTACACCTACCCTGAATCTTACAACTGCCACCTGCTTAAATAACGATGGTGCCATAAGTATTTCTGTGTCAGGAGGGAATTCTCCTTACACCTATAGCTGGAGTCCGGGTGGTAGTACTAATCCTACTCTTACCGGGTTAAGTTTTGGCCAATACAAAGTGACCATAACAGATGCTAACAATTGTATTGATACTATTTCGGGAGATGTGGGAATTGATAAAAACTTTTCAGTTACTGTAACGGGGCCGACCGATACGGTTTGCATAGGACAAAGTATTACTCTTAGTGCTTCCGGAGCAACGAATTATTTATGGTCCAATACCGGGACTTCGGCATCTACTATCGTAAATCCCAAGAGCGATACCAGTTACTGGGTAGTTGCAACAACGGGAGTATGCTCCGATAGTATTCCTTATAAAATAAACGTTTATAAAGAACTGTCTTCTACATTAGTTCCCAATGATTCCATTTGTTCGGGTATACCTGTCACATTGAAACTGAAGGTTTCAGGCGGAAAACCTGTGTATGCATATAGTTGGAGTAGTGGAACTACCAATAATACCCCGGGTCCTGTCATTGTATACCCCACAAGCACAACAACCTATAGCGTAAATATTACAGATGAATGTAATTACCGGAAGTTAGATACTGTAACCGTTAAAGTGTTTTCTGCCGGAAGTGCCTCATTTTATTCCATCCCTGTAGATACTATCCGAAGCGGACAAACAGTTACATTCTCTAACAATAGCCAAAATAATACTTCTTATTTCTGGAACTTTGGTGATGGGGATTCTTCTGTATTGGTATCACCCACTCATATATACGGTCTTACAGGCATTTATAAAATCCTGCTTATAGGCTACACTGCCAATGGCTGCCCGGATACTGCCATCGAAGATATTTTTGTACAACCCGAAATATATATACCCAATGTGTTTACACCTAACGGAGACGGGAAAAATGATGTGATTTATTTTATTGTTGCTGGAGCACGATGCTACCATTGCGACATATATGATCGCTGGGGTATTTTTATAGATGAAGTAACTGCCTCAAGTGAGGGTTGGGATGGCAAAGTCCAGCAAACCAAAATGCCTGCTCCTGATGGAACATATTATTACATTCTCAATTATTGTGACTATAAGAATGTGACGCATAACCTCAACGGTTTTGTTACGTTGATACGAAACAAATAAGAAAGGCAGCTACTTATTTAAACAAAAACATTTTTGCTCCCAGGGCAATTAATACAATTCCAAATACCTTTCTCAAGATGGCTTCTGATAGGCTGACTGCCATTTTACCACCTATATATCCTCCAATGATGAAGCCAATGCAAATAATAATGGCGGTTTTTATATCTACATATCCTTTTTGGTAATAGGACATTACGGCCAGTATTCCAATCGGAGGTATAAGCAATGCCAAGGTGGTTCCCTGGGCAGTATGTTCATTAAAACCAAATAAGAGAACAAGGGCAGGTACAATGATAACCCCGCCCCCGATTCCAATAAGTCCGCTGAAATACCCGGCAACCATTCCCAGTAGCAACAGGCCTAACATAACAAACATATTCATAGTGTTTTAAGTTTACAAGTTATTACCCATAGCTACATAAAGCTGGTATTGGGCTTTGTTATAATTACTAACGGCTGTCAAATAATCTTCTTCGGCTTGTACATAAAATTCCTCCGACTGGAACACTTCGAATGGAAGTACGGTACCAAGTCTTTCCCGTTCAATACTTTGGGTCAACGCTGTATTTGCCTGGGCTAATGACTGGCGTGAGAAATTCATTTGTTCCGATGATAATCTGATTTCCGCCCTTGCATCTGCCACTTGTTGCTGCACTACATTGCTGAATTGCTGCATGGTATTTTGCTCTATGTTTATTTCAGCATTATAGGTTTTCAAATCGCCCTTGTAAATAATTCTTCCAATCGGGATACTCCATAGCAATCCGGCATCAAGACTGTAGGTGTTATAATAGGGTTCTCCAAAGGTACCTAATAAAGCATCAGGTGTTCCGACTTCCAGCTTTGGCAAGAGAAGCCCTACCGTAGTGGTTTTCTTTTCCGCTTCTATAGAATTTAATTGCGCTTGTATGCTTTTATATTCGGGACGGTTTTGTACATACCGGCTCATCAAGCCTGTATCAGCCCTGCCGCTGATTACTTCCATGGGTATTATTCCCGTGTCGGAGCTAACCAGTGTAGCATTTGTATCAATATTCAAAATACTAAGAAGGGCATCGGACTTTTTCTGCAACTGGACTTCTGCATCCGTCAATTTAAACTTTATGTGGCCGGCATTTGTTTGTGCAAGCAAGTATTCCGACTGGTAGCGAATGCCTGCCTCCACCTGCACTCTAATCTGGTTTGTCAGGGTATCTGCCTGTGTATTCAAATTAACCAATTGTGCATAGGTGAATTGGGCAACCATTAAATCATAATAGTCTGCAATGGCATCTAAGATTATACTATTGCGCTGTGCCTGGCTTTCGAACTTAATGGCAGCACTCTGTTGTTTTTGGGTCATTACATCGAAGATCCCTGTATTAAAGTTTACACTTGCCCGTATTCCTCCTCCCAGCCAAAGCTCCCGCTGTGTTACATCAGGCAATACAGAACCGGAAGTTTGCATGGCAGCGCCGCTCAGATAATGCATGGTGGGCCCTGCCATAATAGTGGGTAAAAACCATTCCTTTGCTTTATCAATTTGGGCTAAACTTAATGTATACTCCAGTTGATATTGTTTTATGGTGAGGTTATTGGCACCTGCTAATTTTAATATCGTTGGAAGATTTACCGCTATTTTTTTGTTTGGCTGAATTTCAGTTTGGCTATAGGATGTTATCGCCGGAAATAAAAAAAATAAAATCAATTTATGTGCTTTCATGTTTTCTATTTTATAGGTTTTTCACTACTTTGGCAATAACCATTGAACCGTCGGCACATTGTGCATTGCCGGAAATAACAACATTGTCTCCCGCTTTTAATCCGCCGTATTTTATTTGGCTATAAGTTGCATTCTGAACACCTAATTGCACGTTCACTTTTTTTACCATGCACTTTACACCATTTTCCCAATTCAAATTTCCCGAAGCTGAATCAACGGGTATTACCTTGTAGATAAAAGTTTGCTGCTCATAGCTTCCCACAGCCTGATTGGGAACAGAAAGTACACTGTCGGTAGCCGAGGTGGTAAAATTCACGTTAGCAAACATACCGGGGTGTATAACATGGTCTCTGTTGGGTAAATCAATTTGTATAAGCATGGTTTTTGTGTCCTCGCTAAGTCCATAGGCAATCCTTGAAACAGATGCATTGAAAACCGTATTCGGCAGGTCTACAAAAGTTATGCTTACGGGTGTTCCTTTTGTTACATAAGGAGAATTTATTTCCGGCACGCTTACATTTACCCGTATAGTTAAAATATCCTGGATTTTGAATAAAGGTTCCGTGTAGGGCCTGTCTAACCCATTTTGAACAATCGCTCCCGTGTCTACATATCGGTTTGTTATGATACCATCGAATGGGGCACGTATGGTTAGGTAATTTATTTCGGAATCTACCACATTCAAACCGGCAACAGCACTTTCGTATTTTGCTTTCGCTTCATCCACCTGTTCCAATGGAACCAATTCCGGCGTTTTGCTGTACACCGATTCCAGGCGGTTGTATATAGCTGCATCTCCATCCAATTCTGCTTTTGCCTTCACTTGTTCTTCCATCAGTTCAGGGTTTCCTAATACAGCAAGAGTTTGGCCTTTTTTTACCATGTCGCCAATATCATATTTCCACATTTTTACATAGCCATTGCCCATAGCAAATAGTTTTACTTCCTGGTTAGCTATGGCTTGTCCTGCAATGGTTATGGCATTGGGTAAATTCCTGATTTGAGGCTTGGTTATAATTACGGATGGAAGATTAGTTGTATTGGCATTTTCATTTTTTGAGTCATCCGAAGAGTGGCAGGTATTCAAAGCTAAAAGTGAAGAACCAATAGCTAAAAATGCAATCAATTTTATTTTCATGATATAATGAGTTTTAAAGTTTAGAATCAGTTGAGTTTTCTGTCTGTGTGGGCGTAACAGGTATTTGTCCATATTTCTTTTTATTAAACAGGTAAAAGATAACCGGCACTACAAAAAGGCTGAGTACGAGGGCAGCAAATACACCGCCGATGATTGCCCTTGCAAGAGGTACATTGGCTTCGCCGCCTATTTCATTACCAAACGCCATAGGCGATAGGGAAAAAATAGCCACTGTTGCGCTCATCAGTATAGGGCGGAAACGATTGCTGGCACCGCGCTGTACGGCTTCTGTCAAGGGCATCTTTCCTTCCTTAATAATTTCTTCCATTACGCTGGGTTTGGTTTCTTCTTTGTGCAGGTTAGCATTCATTTTGTCTACCAGCAGTGTACTATAAGATACCGTGATACCAACCATCATAATAATACCCATAAAGGACTGGATATTGAGAAATGTATGCGAGAAGAATAGCATCAGCACAACACCAATAAGCCCAAGAGGAACAACCATTATTATAATAAGTGGAAGCCTGAAAGAGCGTAATAACGGAACGATGATGAGGTATACCATGAATATGGCAAGAATCAAGCCAAATCCCAGGCTGCCAAAAGCATCGTTCATACTTTTTATTTCTCCTCTCGCTTTTATAGTATAACCTACCGGAAGGGAATCTACCACAGGCTTTATAGCCTTTTCAATATCCACATCTACCGAACCGATATCCCGTCCCTGTACGTTGGCATAAACGTCCATAGTTCTTTGCACATCCACATGCTTTATCTCTATGGGTTGTGAGCCAATAGAAATGTTTGCCACATCTTTTAGCAGGATATCTTTTTTATTTGCATTGTCGTTGCTTATAGTTACATTCCCAAGTGCAGAAGCATCATCCAGCCTGTATTGCGGATAGGTTACACCTAAAAAATAGTCATTCCCGCTTTTGGGGTCTACCCAATAAAGATGACTGTTAAAAGTCGACGAAGAATTTAATGCACTCTCTACATTTTTTATTATTTCATCGGCAGAAAGCCCGACTAAAGCAGCTTTTGTACGGTCAATATGCAAGGATATTTCAGGATGGCTGATGCGTTCATCAATCCGTACATCCTTTGCTCCGTGAATTTGCCGGGCAATATCCCGTATTTTAACCGCAAACTTATTCAGCGTGGTAAAGTTGCTGCCAGTTACTTGTATGTCAATTGGCGAGGGGGCACCATTATTTAATGCGGAGCCTACTATTCCACTCATGTCAAATGCGAAGCTCACTCCGGGAAAATCATTATTTAACTTTTCACGAAGGCGGGCGATGAAATCCTTTGTCGGGGTTTCGTGTTCGTCTTTCAATTGCACATCAATAAAGGCGTCCTGCGTACCGGAGTTAGGCGTATAGGCCGCATCAATATTGGGCTGTACACCGATATTAGAAACAATAGAGGTTAGCTCCTTGCCTGTTTCTGCTTTTATTTCATTTTCAATTTCCCCTATTTTTTGTTGCGTAATTTCTATACGGGTCCCGGGATCCAAATGGACAAAGACTGTAAACTGTCCGACATCCATTTGCGGGAAAAATTCCCTTCCTATTCCATTTATCAGGAACATGGTAGCAACAAATAAAACCACCACACTTGCAATTACCCATTTGGCATATTTCAGGGCCTTCTCTAAAAGCCATTCGTAGCCGTGAAGTAACCAATTCAGGAAATTCTGGAACCGGCCCAACACACCTTTATGTCCCACTCCCTTAACAGGATTTTTAAGCATGGCGGCGCTCATGATGGGTACCAGGGTAAGGGAAAAAAACAGGGAGCCACCCATGGCAAAGGTTACAGCTATAGCCAGTGCAGGAAAAAGAAAACGCGCCACACCGGTTAAGAATACGATTGGAAAAAATACTATCACAATTGTCAACGCGGTAATAATTACCGGCATGGTAACTTCCTTCGTTCCTATAATGGCTGCCTGATCCGGGTACTGCCCCTGGTGCAGATGTTTATCAATATTTTCCAGCACGACTATAGCAGTATCTACAAGAAGTCCTATAGAAAGCGCCATTCCACCCAGCGTCATGCTGTTAATGGTGTTGTCGGTGAAATTTAATCCAAGGAACACCGTAAGCAAAGCCAATGGAATACTGATGGCTACAATAAGCGCAGAACGGTAGTCTCCTAAAAAGAAAAGGAGAACAAGACACAGTAATCCTATGCCGGTTAATCCTTCACGCAACAAACCGCTTACCGAATGTTTTACATAAACACTTTGGTCAAAAATGGTATTAAATCTGATGGAAGAAGGAATTTGCGCTTCTATAGTCGGTATTTTAGCACGGACCCCATTAACATCTGCAATAATATTTGACCCATTTCTCCTGTATATGGGAATATACACTTGGTTTTTACCATCTACCCGTGCGATATTGGTTTGTATCTGGCTGCCATCTTTAGCATATCCAATATCTTTTAGGTAAACAGGGTTGCCCTTGTCATTTGTTTTAATTACGATATTGTTAAACTCATCAACATTAGTGAACATAGCATTGGCGGCAACATTATAATTTATAGGTCCGATATTTATGTCGCCGGTTGGTATAATCACATTGTTCTTTTCCAATGTTCTCATCACATCGGTTTGCGAGAGGTTGTATTCCTGCAGCTTTTCCGGGTCAACATAAATCAGTATTTGGCGCAATTTTCCGCCATAGACTGCAGGTGCAGTAATGCCATCTACTGTTTGCAACAGTGTACGTATAGTATACTGGGCAACGTCATATAGTTGTTGCTCATTAAGGGTATCGCTGCTCACTGTTAATAATGCCAGCGGAATAGATGCGGTAGGGTCGAACGGCAACACAATGGGAGGCAACGTTCCCGGAGGAAGATGGCTCATATCACTATTTACTAATGATGAAACAGAAGCTATAGCTGCATCGGGACTTACGTTGACATGAAAATAATCTCTGATAACACTTACGCCCGTGATACTTTTCGATTCCTGGGTTTCGATTCCGTCTGCTTGGCTGGTGAATCGCTCGAGGCGGGTAGAGATGTCTTTCTCTACCATTTCAGGAGGCATTCCCTGGTAGACAGTTAATATTTCAATGGCAGGTGATTTAAAAACCGGCAATATATCCACCGGCAACCTGCTCACACTTACTATGCCTAGTATAGCTACTAATAGTGCTATTACTATAATAAGGTGCTTGTTTTTAAATGCAAAATTTACCATATATATTTTTCTTTACTGAAAACTAAAAAACTTAAATAAAGTAACTAATGCCCCATCACGGGGCTTAATTGTACAAAAGAGAAAATATAAGATTCCCTTCTTTTGGCTTTAACAAAATGAAGGAGGAGACCGTAAAGGCGTAGAATAAAGAAACTCCCTTGTTACAGGTAATGTAAATGATAAGGAAGATAAGTACTCAACAATTCCCGCGAACTTTTCGGGATAAGTATTTAGAGGTTTTAAGAAAACTATAAGTTCGTTAGGTGATGAAATCGAAACACTATTCTCTCCAATTCCATGATGAAAGCGTATAAACGGAGAATCTCCCGTCGGTTGTTTTGCAGAACCATGAATGGGAGTTTTAATTTGGATGTATGATTGGGAGCCGGTATTACTATGAGCGTGGCCAGGTATGTTGGTAGAACGTACAACAAATAAGCCAAATACAAGTGCCGTAAGTAATAATAACTTGTTGCTCCTCATTTTAAATCAACATTCGTTTTTAGCAGTGTTCAAAAGTATGTAAAATTTTCGCTCGCTTTTTTAAGCTATTGTTAAATCTTGTTAAGCTCAGAGTGCATTTTGCTGATAGAAGTTCTGCAAAAGTAATTTGTAAAAGAAAATGCTATTTTTAGAGTCATTATTTGTAAGGAAATGGAAGGCATTTCATAAGTGAGCGTGGGCTATTTTATAATATTATGAAAAGTAAGAAGTGATAGGATATGTGAAAAATGTTGAAATTTTATTATGCTTATAATCAGTTATTAATATAAAATATTTGGCTGCAATCATACCTTAGCAGCCTCCTATGAGATTCAATATTGAATAAAATACTACATTGCGCC
>JABDAL010000016.1:34831-35128 GCA_013289165.1 Bacteroidota bacterium | reverse complement strand
ACTGGTTTGTATTTCCTTCGGATGCATTTCGCAAACTATCCCCAATGGCGGGTTTGAAAACTGGAAGAATTATCCGAATACAATACACGAGACTCCTGAGGGGTGGACGGATAATGATTTGTTATATAAATTATTCGACCAGGGCTATAAAGGAATTACCACGCTTAAGACTACCCGGAGCCATAGCGGGCATTATGCTTTGCAAATGGGCGTTTCCTTCGATCATAATGATACGGTAAATGGATGCGTTTATTCTACCGGCAGCATGGATTCGCTTATGAGGTTGCTTCGCCACGC
>JABDAL010000016.1:0-34821 GCA_013289165.1 Bacteroidota bacterium | reverse complement strand
ATATGCAAGCTTTACAGGGTATTATATTTTTAACTGCATGCCCGGTGATACAGCAGTTTTCGGAACTATTTTAACTAAATGGAACTGGGTGCGCCGGCGCCGGGATACGATAGTTAATTCTATTCTTCGTGTTGGAGATGCCCAAGCTGATTATGTTCCTTTTGTTGTGCCACTTAAATACAGGATTAAAGATGAAGTACCCGATACGGCTTTTATTTCTATTGGTATACAATCTCCATCTGTAAAGTCAGCAAAAATTGGGAGTGCCCTAATTATTGACGACATAGAATTTTCGGGAAGGACAAAAATTGAGGAAAAAAAATAAGCGAGGGGCTAACCAGGTGGTTAAGAATTCAACACTTTCAAAATATCTTTCATGTCACTTACCTTATCCTGTTCGTCCATATTGGTGTAAGAAGTAATAAGGTTACGTAAAAGCCTTTTAATAATTTCAACATTGGAGCAGGGGAGATAGAATGCCTTTTGGGGTTCAATGGAAAGCTGGTTCAGGAAGATATCAATTTCTCTCCGGCTGAATATAGCCCCCTTGCTGAAGGGATTGATATAAAACATGATATTATCTTCCTTATTTTCGGATGCGAAAATGAGTTCGTCTATATATACCATAACAAAATGCTGGGGCAGGTTAACGCCATACACCGACAGGTTTAGTTTACGGCAAAGGGTGAGGTATATAATGGCAAGTGATAAAGGGTTTCCCTTTTTAGATTCAAGTACTTTGTTAATGTATGAATTTTCGGGAGCAGTATAGTTTTCAGTATTGCCTACAAACCTATGTACATCAAAAAATATGTGGTTGATTACCCTGATTTTTTCGAGTGCTGTAAGCTGGTCATTCATTTCAAGCCATACATCCTGGTGTAATTGCCGGATTCCCTCGTTAATTTTGGCCTCATCTAATTCAGGATAATGGTAGCGGGCAATTAAAATAGCACCTTCCAACAGATCGGATGCCTCTTTCTTTTTCCAGCGGCGAATGGAGTCTAATGTTTTTTCAAACTGTATGCGATGAATAATATTTTCAATGCGGGTTTGAAGCAAAATACTTACCGAACTTTCCCAGGCATCTTCCAGCACGGGTATAGCTTGTTCCCCCAGCCCGAGAATTTTTCCCTTAATAGTACTGAATATCCTTTCATCCGGGTCATCCAGCAGGTTAATAAGAGCATTTACTTCCTTTTTAGTTAAATGGGCCATTGGGGATATTTCTGTATATTTTTTGTTCTTTACGCAAAAAGTTACAATAAGTTATAGCATTATCATTGAAAACCAAGGTTTCCGGTTATAGAGCCATTTTTAATACTATCGAGATCTGCTTGCCCTAATTGCTTATGATAAAATGTTTGCACATGGCGCGAGGTATATAATCCTACCGCATTTTTAATATCGGAGAAAGAGGGTACATCCTGGTTTATACCTGTAGGGGGCTGGCTCAATTGAACATAGGTATTTAAATCGTCGGAACCGGTAGTGAAAATGACTTGAACAGAATCGGCGGTTCTTGTAACACCCAATTCCGGCTTCATTGAAGAGGCAATCAAATCGTACAGGTCGATAGCTGTAAAAGTATAAATTAAACTTTCCTGCCCGGCAAGGGTGCTGGAAGTTTGGCTGGGGAATATCCAATCAAGAAAATGAGAGGTCCTGTTACTCTGGTATGTTTCAGAATAAAAAAAGCGAATGGTCATTTGATAGATTCTTCCATTAAATACACTGTTCCACGACAAGGTAGTGGGGACTGCACTATTGTTGGAAATATTTATCATAGTTCCGTTCACAAAGGAACCTAGATTAACATCTGAAAGAAGGGAAGTTGAGCCGGTTATTTTTTGTCCAGTTTTAGTGTTTGTTATTATGAGATTGAAATAGTCATTGGGATTAAGCTGTGCCTTGCTATAGTAAAGCAATTGCTTAGGATATGGAAAAGTGCCGGGCCCCAATGGAATAGCAGTTGTAGTATCCAGTTTATAAGTTGCCACTATGGAGTTAGTTGTGGTGCTGGAGTCTTCTAAAACAGCTGATATTAGCCCGACGGGATAGTATATGGAATCGTATTGTTTAGCCATTTCATAGGCATTCCCACTGCCCTCAAAAGCTTTATTTATACGGAAATAATGGACACTGTCGTTTTGGTCCATAAGCCCGTATACGACAGTAATGTTTTTATAAGGAGCCAGGATTTTTAAGTCGTTATTACAGGAAATATTACATACCGCAATAAGCGCTATGAAAAAAAGAATTGTTTTAAATTTCATTACCGAGTCAGAGTTTGCAGCCCACCTGAACGCAAACTTACGTATAGGTGAGACTTATACCTTGCAAATATAGAAAATCTATTCTGTAAGCAGGACGCAAATAGAAACTTTCACGGTGGAAATTAATTGTCAGGGTAGCCCGTAAGATTGAACGAATATTATTGCACCTTGATGGCAACTTCTACACTAAGTCCCGGACGGAGTAGTTTGTAGTCAGGATTTTTAGTATCCAGAACGATTTTCACAGGTATGCGCTGCACTACTTTTACATAATTACCGGTAGCATTATCAGGAGGAAGCAGTGAGAATAGAGCACCTGTTGCACCTGCAAAAGAACTTACTGTACCTGAAATTGGTTTTCCGTTTAAAGCATCAACAGTTACTTCTGCAGATTGTCCTGTTTTTATATCGCTTAGCTGGGTTTCTTTAAAATTAGCCTCTACCCAAACACTGTCCTCTACAATGGCAAGCAGGGATGAACCAACACCTACCAACTGGCCCAACTGGATATTTCGTTTGGAGGCGATACCACTAGCCGGGGCTGTAATAGTGGCATAAGATAATTGAAGTTTTGCAAAATTTAAATCAGCCTGTTTTACACTGGCAGCCGCTTGTGCCGAAGCAAGGTCAGCCAGGGCAAGCTCATATTGTTTTTCGGTAGATTCATATTTTTTGGTAGCAATATCAACCTGGTTGGAATCACTTTCCATAGTGGTTCTATATTGGTCGAATTGTTCCTGGGTTACCGAGCCATCCTTGTACAAATTTTGGTAGCGCTCAAAATCTCTGTGAGCTTTACCATAATTAATTTTGGCAGAGTTTATTTCATCTTTGCTGGTAGCCAGCATCGATTCAACAGAGGCTGCATTCGCTTTTGATACGGCCGCATTTGCTTCCGCATCATTTAAATTGGCTTCGGCCTGTTGTTCTTTAATGGTTAAATCTTTGTCATCTAACTGAACCAATACCTGTCCTTTGGTTACATGTCCATTATCCTTAAAGTTTATAGCTGTAACATAGTCAGAGATACGGGCAACAACGGGGTCAATATTGCTGGAGAGTTGTGCATCATCCGTACCCTCAATATTTTTGTAATGGAGGTATTCTTGTACACCAAATACCAAGCCTGCTAATAATACTATTCCCAGGATGATGGTAGTTTTTCGGTTGCCTTTCTTTTTATTTTCTTTTTCTGGTTCTGTGCTCATGGGTAGCTATTATTTAATAGTAAATACTCCGGCTGATTTCAACATGGAATAATAGGCGAGGGTTGCATCAGCTTTGGATGAAATAAGGTTGATTTTTGCATTTAAGAGATAATTGTCTGCATCTAACAAATCAGTCAGCAATGCCACATGGTTATCATATTTTGACTTTACAATTTTATAGTTTTCCGTGGCCTGTGTTAATGATTTTTCTGCCACATCTATTTTTTCCAATGACTCCCTGTATTGCATATAATCTTTATTAATATCCATTTTGGCATTGTCAGACAGGTCGTCAAACTGGGCTTTGGCTTCTGCATATTTGGCACGGCTTACATCGGTTTTATTTTTATTGTCATATAAACCCGTAAGGCTGTATGAAATTCTAAACCCTATGTCCCATGTAGGCTGGAACTGGTCCAGTGGTGGAACAATGCGGGGATTGGGGCGAAGGTAATCATAGTCTGCACCCACTGTAAGCTTAGGATATAAACTGCTCTTTGCCTGGTTAATACCTGCTTCTGCTGCTTTTTGCTGCATGTCCAGAGCTTTCAGGTCATTACGGTTTTGTATGTAATTATCAAGATAGTAGGGTAATGGCTGGACAGATTTATTAGTTAAAATAGATGTGCTGTCCACTCCAATCCTGGTATCTGCAGGTAAGCCAAGTATAGTGTTAAGGTTAAAGTTTACCGTCTCAATTTGATTCTTAATGTTAATTTCGGTCAGTTGTGTGTTAGAAAATTGTAATTCCACACGTAATAAATCATTTTGTGTAGCAAGGCCATGCTTTACAAAATCACTTACCTCATCTACGTGTGCATTTATCTGTTTCAGGTTTTCTTCCACCACATCATGAGCGCGCTGTAGTTTAAATAAATTAATGTACATCATTACAACCGAGAGCGACACATTGTTTTTCTGGTTTTCTAACGAATATTCAGCACCTTTTTCAGTGAATGCCATACTTTGAACAGCATATTTCCATTGGAATCCATTGAAAATATTTTCACTTAGTGAAGCGGTTGCGGAATAATCATTCAAAATGACAGGGAAAAAAGCAGTAGAAGGAATTTCAAATGGGATGCCGGGAATGCTAAAGTATTCGGTAGGGATATTGCTTAATCGTGAGTAGCCAACTCCTAAATCAAAGTCGGGAACAATACGGTTATTTAAATCGCTAAGTGAAGACTTAGCTTCATTTATCCGGGCATTAGAGTATTGTATCTGCCTGCTATGTTGCCAACCTAAACTAATGGCACTGTCCAATGACAAGCTTCTCTGTTTCAGCGTGTCTCCGGCAAAAGTACAAAAGGGAATAAAAATGCCAATAAAAAATAGAGATAAAAGCTTATTACCAGATGGATACCGTAGTTTTTGTTTGTTGTTTTTGGGTAGGATTCGGAATTCTTCAATTTTCATACTCGGGCTTAGACGGGGCAAAGGTAAAAAAACCTTATTTACGAATTGTGAATGAATAATTATATCCCTGCATTACTTATTTTTTGTTTACTATTTGATAACATAATATATACATTACCAGCCTGTTATATAAATATATAAGATGTTTATAAAATGAGGCAGAATATTTTTGTTCAACACAACATAATATAACTTTTCCCGTTAACATAGCTTGGTCATTATCTTTTAATATTAAAGATATATAAAGTACCAGAGAAGTATTAAATTTGCAAAAAATTACGTCGTGAAAAAATTTTACTTTGTAAGCATATTGCTTATTGCTGCCGTTAAGCTCTATAGCCAATGTGTAGATTGCCATAACGGAATTAATTATTCCCAGCTAAATAATAAGAACTTAGCGGCTCATCCCCGTCCGGCGGATAGTTCGGGAGGCTTGGCTAAATCTTATTACTTTCAAAATATTTGCGGATTAAATTGGCAACAAAGTTCCATACTGGTAGAAACCAGGAGCCAGCAATATAATTTTAATGCGAATGGAACCGGACTTCCTGCCCCCATTCCAATGACATTTGACACCTGCAAGAATATTGATTCTGTAGTAAAAGCACTTTTATATTTCAATGGCTCTTATTTTACTCCTTACGCAGCCAATCCTGCTTCTGTAAGTATAACGAATCCTTCTGCACAAGTCTTTAGTTACTCTGCTGATTCAATTGGTACAGGCCCTTCCAAATGCTGGGGTGAGACCGGAACTATTGCTTACCGTGTAGATGTTACAAATTGTATAAAAGGAGGAGGGTCGTATCTTGTTAACCTAAGTGGTACCGGTATTACTGCACAGGCAATAGATGGAATTACTTTTGTAATTGTTTACGTAGATAAAAGCGTTAAGTATAGTGGAAGCCTTATTCTTTGGGATGGGCTTTGGACCGGAGGCGGTGTTAAATCACAAACATTCACGGGCTTCAATGTTTGTGAAGCTAGTTCATCCGCACAAGCATTTGGGATTTTTGCCGATATGCAGATCAATGTAAATGCCGGTATTAATGATGAGACCTTTAATGGTTCCACAGGCGAATTCTCTAATTTGTTTTATAATTTTTGTACTGTTACAACCTCTGTAACAACCGGCCAGACCAGTACGACCTATTCTGCGTATACAAACAATGGTGGCGATTGCTATTCATGGGTATTGTCAGGCCTGTATTGGCAAAATACGAATTGCGTTACCTGTCATCCCAGCGCAGTGGCAAGTAAAACCATGAGTATAAGCCCCAAGCGTGATACCATTTGCCAGGGTGACAGTGTCCAACTTACAGCAACTGGCTGCAATAGTTATATATGGATACCTGCAACTGGGCTCAGTTGTAGTAATTGCCCAAATCCTAAGGCATCACCCAATGCGAATACTACGTACAGTGTTACAGGGTATTCTTCGAATTGCACTTTTGCCCAGGATACGGTTCAGATAGTGGTTGGTCCCAAAACAAATCCTGTAATAACGCCTCAAAATCCCGGTATCTGTTTGGGTAATAAGGTTCAATTGAATGTTACAGGTGGAATCAATTATGCCTGGAAACCCGCTACGGCCTTGACCTGTACTAATTGTGCAAACCCTGTGGCAAGCCCTACAACAACTACTACGTATACACTTTTTTCAGGTTCCAATGGTTGCAGGGACTCTATTACTGTAACGGTGAGTGTTACACCTACACCTACTGTTACTATTACGCCACCCAATATAAAATTGTGCCGTGGCAACTCTATACAATTGAATGCTACCGGGGCATCTAACTTCACCTGGTCTCCTTCGAATAGTTTAAGTTGTAATAATTGCAGCAGCCCTGTTGCTTCTCCAACTGTAACTACCACCTATACTATTATAGGCTCCACTTTTGGTTGCAATGATACAATTACAGATAAGATACTCGTGGGACCTCCACTTGCTCCGGTTATTACTCCTGCTGTTGACACGGTATGCCAGGGATCTCCTACGCAGCTTGTGGGGAGCGGGGGCGGAACATACCGGTGGAGTACCAAGCAGGCATCGGACAGTATAATAGTTGCACCCCAGGCGACAACTACCTATACGCTCACTGTTTCGAATGGTGTATGTTCGGATTCAACAACTGCTACCATTTATATAAAACCAAAAGTCTTCGGTTCGGTTAGCATACAGGACTCTATAATATGTCCAAGTATGACTTCCCAGTTAACTATACAAACAAACGGGCAGCCTGCCACATATAAATGGAGTAATGGAGCTACCAGTTCATCTATCATTGTACATGATACAGTAACCACTACCTACACGGCCACTCTATATGGCATATGCGACAGTGTGCAATATTCTAAAACGGTAGTAGTAGTTCCATTGCCTAAGCCGGTAATTACAGGTACACCCTGGAAATGCCGCGGAGTAAAAGACACCTTATTTGTGACAGGGGGAGCCAGTTATAAATGGAGCAATGGAAGAACTACTACAGCCTATTTTACAGGAGGCATTGCGAAGGATTCGACTATATATGTAACCGTGAAGAACAGCCTTGGTTGTGCAGTCGTGGATAGTTTTACAGTAGATTTAAGGGTTGCTCCGACGGTAGGCAATATTACACCCTCTCTTATTGCCTGTGCAGGCATTCCTGTTACACTAAAGGCAAGTAGTGTATCGGGCCAAGGACCATTTACTTATACCTGGGAGCCCGGGGGAGCTACAACTGACAGCATCAATATTTTGAATCCTGATTCATCAACTAGTTACACGGTAACGGTTTCCAATGGCTGTAAGACTAACAGGGTTGTTACGGTAACACCAAACAATCCTAATATGATAGCGTGTTGCAATCAAACCCTATTGATAGAACATGATACGACCATACTTTTTGCAGGCCCAGATACATTAAAGTATCAGTGGTTAAATGCCAATGAGGTGACTTGTTTAAATCCTCCCTTATGCGACTCAGTGAAGGTTACACCAAAGGTAACAACCACCTATACCGTAATTGGAACGGACAGATTGGGGTGTGAGAGTGTGCAGCTCATAACGGTGGTGATAGATGTCCCTTGTTTCAATCTGACTATACCTAACGTAATTACTCCAAATTATCCAGGCCCTTATGGAAAGGACAATGTATTGTATATTAAAACTGAAAATATAGATGCATGGACTATGACCATATTTGACCGCTGGGGCAAGGAAATCTATACATCAAACAACCAGTACCAATATTGGAATGGGAATACCGAAAGTGGGGATAAGGCTCTTGATGGGGTATATTATTATGTAATAGATGCTACCTGCCAAAGCAAAACCTACAAGCAGGAAGGGTTTATACAGCTGATAAGGTAATAAAGAAAAGGCAGTTATAATTTCTTACTGACACGAATAAACGGTAGGTGTAGTAATCACATTGCTTTTGTTTCCGTTGCGATCAAACATCCAGACTACAAATTGTAATTTGTGAGCGTTTGTTTTTTTCGCAAAAGTAGTGTCCTCAGCAAGAACGCTTATTTGGCTCTGGATAAAGTTTTCCAGGTTGATTTGTATAATTCCGTTCAGTTCTTTATCTTTACCGGATGGGGTTATATCAGGAATAACGTAGGAGTATTTAATGGTGTCTCCCGTTATTGTATTAATCAGAGGTTCAAATTTTCCAGTATAGAAATATATTTCAGGCAGGATATAAAAATCGGGGGAGCTTGCTTCCGTTTGTGAGTAACCAATAGCACCATTGCCATCCGTAAAATTAACAAGAAGATAGGCAGAGTCGGTGTTTGAGCCTGTACAAAAAGGAATAAAATTATTATAAGTTATTACCGGGTAATCGGGATAATTTGCCTTTTTTACACAGGAGTAGAAAAGAAGTCCCAACAAGCAAATAGCTAATAAACTTTTTAAATATTTCATGCGTTGGATAATACTATTGCAAATATAGGTGTTATTTTTGAACTTCTTATGGAGGAACGTATTTTCAAAAATCTGTCAGAGTCTGAGTTTATAAACCTGGCGCTTGAAATATTCCGGCTTCAATATAAAAACAATAAAGTTTACCGGGAATATATAACTATGCTGGGTGTAGACGTTACGAAAATATATAGCATAAATCAAATCCCATTCTTACCCATTTCATTTTTTAAATCGCATGAAGTGGTTTGTGGAGATGGGGATAAGTATAATAATATATTTCGCAGTAGTTCAACAACTTCGTCTATTCCATCAAAACATATTGTTAAGGATATTACACTTTACCGAAATAGCTTTCGAAAGGGTTTTGATATGTTTTATGGAGATATAAAACAATATTGCCTGCTGGCACTTTTACCGTCTTATTTAGAGCGGGAGGATTCTTCATTGGTTTTTATGGTTAACGATATTATTAAGGATAGCCAACATCCCGATAGTGGGTTTTATATGGACAACTATTCGCAATTGGCAGAAAAGTTAGTGGAGAATGAAAGAAAAGGGCAGAAAACACTTTTAATTGGCGTTACCTATGCCTTGTTAAAACTGGCGGAAAAGTATCCGATGAGTTTACAGCATACTATTATTATGGAAACGGGGGGCATGAAGGGCAGGAGAGAAGAGCTTACCAGGCAGGAAGTGCATAGAATACTTTCCGGTGCTTTTAATGTGGAGAATATCCATTCGGAATATGGCATGACAGAACTTCTTTCCCAGGCGTATTCAAAAGGGAAGGAGGTATTTCAATGCGTGCCCTGGATGCGCGTTGTTATAAGAGACATTTATGACCCCTTCCGGATAGGGCTTATAAATGAAACCGGGGCACTAAATATTATTGATCTTGCGAATATTCATTCCTGTTCGTTTATTGCCACAGAAGATTCAGGTATAGCCTATCCCAATAGTTATTTTGAAGTAGCAGGACGCCTTGATAATTCTGATATCAGGGGATGTAATATTATGGCTGCGGAGCTATAAATAAAACCAGCTTTTTTAATTATTTTTATCCAATGAACCGTATTGACAGGCTTACTGCTATTTTAAGACAGTTGCAATCGAAGCGCATTGTAAAGGCGCAGGATATTGCAGAGCGTTTTGGTATCAGCCTCCGAACTGTTTACCGCGATATAAGAACCCTTGAAGAGGGCGGAATCCCCATATCCGGCGAGGCAGGCATAGGGTATTCTATTATGGATGGATACAGGCTGCCTCCTGTAATGTTTACAAAAGAAGAAGCTACTGCATTTCTTACTGCTGAAAAATTCATTGAAAAGTTAACAGACCCTTATACAGAGGAAAGTTATAAATCTGCCATGTATAAGGTTAAAGCTGTTTTGCGCAACACTGAAAAAGATTACCTGGAAAATATTGATAAGCATATAGAGGTACTCAATAATCCTTGTTTACCTAAGCCTAAAACCCTGCCTAATCCTATCCAGGTGATACTAAGAAGTATTTCGGAAAAGAATATTATTTCGATAGAATACTTCTCCCATAACAAGCAGGAAAAAACCCGGCGGAATATAGAGCCTGTAGGGGTATTTTATTCCACTAATTACTGGCACCTGATTGCTTTTTGCCACCTGAGAAATGATTATCGTGATTTTCGCACCGACCGTATATCACATATTAGCATAACCAGTGAAAAGTTTAATAAAGAACATCCCAATTTGCGAACCTATTTAAAACAAGTTTCTAAAGAACAGGGATTGGATACCGTAGTTATGCGAGCAGATAAATCTATTATCAAACACTTTGGTGAGCAGCTATTCTAATGGCTTTGTGTCTCAAAAAGATGCGGGTGATGCTGTGGAAATGACTTTCTTACCCTATTCATTGGAAGGCTTTGCGCGCTGGTATATGATGTTTGGCGACTATGCAGAGATAGTAAGCCCCCCAAGTTTAAAGGAACTGGTGAAGAAAATAGCGACAACTATTTCAAAAAGGTAAAGATTCTTTTTTACTGCTGACATACTGTTGTCACTTGGCAGGTGTAATCTTGCATCATTAACTAATAAATTATTCAACCAATGACAATGATTAAAATGTTCCTAAAAGAAATGGACCAGGAAGCTGAAACAACCCTCAAAATGCTGAGCCGTATACCGGAAGACAAGTACAATTGGAAACCCCATGAAAAAAGTATGTCTATGGTCACTCTTGCTACCCATATTGCCGAATTGCCTTCTTGGGTTAAGATGGGGCTGGAAACAGATGAACTTAATTTTGATGAAAAGGCCTATGTTCCGAAGGTAGTGAAAAACAACAAAGAGTTGCTGGGCTTGCTTGAAACATCACTTTCTGAAGGTAAAGCAAGCCTGGAAAAGTCGAAAGATGATATTCTGGGTAAGGAGTGGGTAATGCGCAATGGGGAGGAGATATATTATAAAGCTACCAAAGCGGATGTAATCCGTATGGCATATTCCCAGATTGTTCACCACAGGGCACAAATGGGCGTATATCTCCGCTTGTTAAATATACCTATCCCGGGCAGCTATGGCCCGAGTGCCGATGAGCATTGATAAGCTGTAATCACATCCCTTCTCCGTAACGGGGAGGGGCAAAAGTGATGTTATAGTATCATGCATATCTTTGCAGCATAATTGTATTCAAATTGGCTGCACGAATTTTTGAAATATTTCAAGACACTTTTGCAAACAGATGCCCGAGATGCCACGAGGGACAAGTTTTTGAGAAAAACAATCCATATACCTCACATGGACTAAAAATGAATAAAATCTGCCCGCATTGCAATTTGAGATTTGAGCGGGAAGTAGGCTACTTTTATGGTGCCATGTACGTATCGTATGGGCTTCAGACAGCACTTATTACGTTGTTCTATACACTGAACCTCTTTTGGTGGAATATGCCTCCGCTATGGCTAGTTTTTATTATTATGTCTTTGGTTATTGGGCTTTTTCCGGTAACATTCAGGTGGTCCAGGATTATCTGGATAAGCAGTTTTACACGCTACGATAAGGAGTATTCGGGTAATAAGTAATATCCCCGCCCTTATTATATTTGCAGCGTAAAATTGTAAATATGCTTGAGTTAGCCTACATACGCCGCAATCCGGAAGAGGTAATTTCCCGCCTTGCAACCAAAAATTTTGACGCCAAACCTATTATTGACGAGATATTGGCGATTGATGATAAACGCCGTTCTGCCCAAAAGAGTCTGGATGACACCCTTGCCCAACTCAATAAGGCATCGAAAGAGATAGGAGAATTATACAAAGCCGGAAAAAGAGAAGAGGCAGACCAGTTGAAGGCGAGTACAACCCAATGGAAGCAGGACATAACTGCACTGGAAGCGGAGATGAAAAAGAATGAAATAGAGTTACAGGCAAAAGCTGTTCTGTTGCCTAATACCCCTCATTCCAGTGTTCCTAAAGGCAAAACGCCAGAGGAAAATGAAATTATTCACACAGAGGGTACTGCCCCCGAATTGGGAGAAAATGCAATTCCTCATTGGGAATTGGCTAAAAAATATGATATTATTGATTTTGAAACGGGTGTAAAGCTTACCGGGGCAGGGTTTCCTATTTACAAAGGAAAAGGAGCCCGTCTTCAAAGGGCACTTATTAACTTCTTTCTTGATAAAGCCCGCGACGCAGGATATTTGGAGATAGAGCCGCCCATCTTAATAAATGAGGACAGTGGTTTTGGTACAGGCCAGTTGCCCGATAAGGAAGGACAGATGTATTTTGTAAATGAGGATAAGTTGTATCTTATTCCTACGGCTGAGGTTCCTATAACTAATATATACCGCGATATGATACTGGATGCATCTTCTTTGCCTGTAAAGAATTGCGGGTATACCCCTTGTTTTAGGAGGGAAGCAGGTTCTTACGGGAAAGATGTAAGGGGGCTTAACAGGTTGCACCAGTTTGATAAGGTGGAGATAGTTCAAATAAGGATACCTGAAGATTCTTATGTTGCGTTAGAAGAAATGAGAGAATATATAGCAGGATTATTAAGGGAGCTTCAATTGCCTTTCCGTATACTAAAGCTTTGCGGGGGCGATATGAGTTTTGCTTCGGCACTGACATTTGATATGGAAGTATTTTCAGCCGCACAAAAGCGCTGGCTGGAAGTTAGCTCTGTTTCCAATTTTGAAACTTTTCAGAGTAACCGTATGAAACTTCGCTACAAAAAGGATAAAGACAAACCGGTTTTGGCACATACGCTTAACGGAAGCGCTTTGGCTTTGCCAAGAATTGTAGCTGCCCTGCTTGAAAATAACCAGGACAGTAAGGGAGTTCGTATTCCGGAAATGCTTGTACCGTATACCAAATTCGAATACATAAATTAGTTGGAGATTTAATATAAATTGAAAAGAAACAAACACCCAAGGACATGAAAAAAATACTCTGTGCAGTATCTATAACCATTGCAGCATTTGCTCTGTCCGCGTTTATTGCCCCAATATCGACTTCAGATAATAGTTTCGAAGGGGTTATAACCTATTCCGTAAGTTCAGATGATCCGCAAGCGGCAACTCTTCTGCAAACCAGTTCAATGAAAATCTATATAAAGGGAGATAAAGCAAAAATGGCCAGCAATTTGGGTATGCAAAAGAGAACCGTTTTTATGGATATGAGGAACCCTGATAAGCCGGTTGTTTTATTGGAGCTTCTTGGATATAAATACCAGGTTAAGGACGATACAACAAAACCCAGGGAGCCAATAATAAAATATACTGACGAAACCAAAACAATTGCAGGATATACCTGTCATAAAGCTGTGATAACGGTGACGGATAAACAAGGAGAAACATATAATACAGATGTATACTGTACGGAACAACTGCCAAGCTTTTTCTCCAAGAACAGTCAATTTAAAGGATTAAAGGGCTTTCCTTTGAAGTTTTCGCAGAAACAGCAAGGAGTATTTGTATCATTTTCTGCCACTACGGTTGATAAACAAACTCTTTCGGATGATGTATTTGTTATTCCGCCGGGCTATAAATTAATGACAGCTGCCCAAATTCAGCAGGATATCCAGACCAAAATGAGCGATAACAAGTATTACGATAAATAACAAGAGCCCCATACGTGAAAAAACTTTATTTTACCGGCAAGCATTGCACTACTACTATGTAACTCCATTTGCTATTCGCAAATAGTGATGGATGACTATACGAATCCTTCTTTAAAATTATATGATAATAATACACAAAGAATACAAAATGTAAAAGCTTTGCAGGCATCTACCTTACTGGTAGTTGTAGATGACCTGAATTCAGATATGGGCAAAAAAATTGCCGAAGTATTTAGCCATCAATGGAAGTTTAACTCCTATAAGATTATTCCATATTCTGAAATGGAACCTTGTTTAACAAAGGCACAATATTCTTTTTTCGTATTCGCAGAGCAGGATGCATGGATGAACATGGGCAGTAGAGAACTGATACGTAAAATGTATATAAACCCGAATAATAAGCCGGATCAGACGGCGTATAATAACTATTTTATTTATGCCATGTTTCGGGGAGGAAATGAAATAGATGATAAGGGTATTGTAAAGAAAATTCCTATGGCAGAATACGTGATTAATGCGGTAACCATATATGGCAAGGGCTTTGAGGAGAAGACATTGGGAGAAATTGAGTCGGGCATGCTTGCGTGTTTGCCCCAAATAGTAGATGAAATGCAATCGGATTTATACTTTATGATGAAGAATAATAGTGTACCGATATTCGAAACAGAACCGATTAAATTGTATTTGAATTATGAATCAAAGGACATTAAGGCAAGGACAGCTGTTTATTATTATAATAAATCGAATAATCAAGTTGAAACGGAGACGATATTAATTGATTCGGCATTGGGTGATAGTAAGAGTATCCAATACCTTACACGCATTACAAATATAAAAGCACAGCAAATTCACCTGGTTAGTAAGCAGGAAATACAAGCAGCTATTGATGGACATCAACCGGGTGTATTGTATGTTAAGCAGCTATGTTCAAGCTTTAATGATGGTTCCGGTAGTAGTATGGGGGCGTATAGGATTTGTAATACAAATGGTGAAAAACTGGCAGACTTTTCAGGGACAGTTTATAGTATAACAGAGGGAAGTGTATTGAACCCTAAAGCCACGCTCATGGTTGATTTGTTCAGTAAAACCAATACTCCTGCGGACCGGGCAAAAATTCAGTATGAAAACTAATAAGAATTATTTTTTGTTCTTATTTTTCTCTTCAAACTCTTTAATTATTTCATCGTAGCTTTTGCCTAATATGGAAATAGCTGCACGTGCCTGCATAGCCAGGCTGTCGTGAGGGTATTTATCAATCACTTGCTGGTACATAACACGAGCCCTGGCTGTATCTTTTAATTTGTCATCATAAATAAACCCACGGATAAATAAGCAATCAGCAGCTCTTTTAAAAGTAGGATATTTGGTGCTAATAGTGTCGTAAATATTAATAGCCCGTTGATACTGGTTTAAGCTCATGGCAATATTAGCCGCATTAAAAAGACATACCGGAGCCATGCTATCAGTAGGGAAATTTCCTGCAAATTTTAAGTAGGCAGTTACGGCAACATTATAGGTGTATGCATCGGGGGTCTGAGTAGTCTTGAGCTTGGTTTCGATAGATTTAATAGAATCTAAAGAAGCTTGTCTGTCCATACCTGTTGCAGCTTTATTGCCACCTCCGCCACAACCATATAGACATATAGCTGCTGTAGAGCCAGTGATAAATACATTACGGGCATACTGATAACTGAACTGTTTTTTCATGATTTGTTTTTTAAAGGGAATTTCATTTTATAACTAACTTCCACGATACCTTTGGAAATGTCGCTGAGTTTTCTTTTAAGTAATCTCTTACGTAAGGGATTAATCCGATCGGTAAATAAGATGCCTTCTATGTGGTCATATTCATGTTGAACGATTCTCGCCCTCACCCCATCATATGTTTCCTCATGAGATTCAAAATTTTCATCCACATACCGAATCTTCAGGTCGGGTTTCCTTTCCACATCCTCTCTAATGGTGGGGATGCTTAGGCACCCTTCGTTAAATTTCCATTCTTCACCTTCCTCTTCTACTATTTTTGCATTAATAAATACTTTCCGGAAGTTTTTAAGCCCTTCTTTGTCATCTTCCTCCTCTTCCTTGGTGGCCACATAAGGAGCCGCATCAATTATAAATAAACGAATGGACATGCCTACCTGTGGGGCGGCAAGGCCCACGCCCTTTGCATTTTTCATAGTTTCGAACATATTATCTATCAATGTGGAGAGGCCCGGATAATCTTTCGTTATATCCATCGCCTTCTTTTTAAGAACAGGGTCTCCAAATGCAACAATAGGTAGTATCATATTTCGGGTTGCCAAAATTAATAAGTAATTTGAAATGAGAGTTAAACGGGAGCAGGAAGATGACCCGTTTTCTTCATTTCCATAAAGGCCTGCAATATAATAGCAGCACTCACTTTGTCAATAGTTGCTTTGTTTTGCCTGTCTTTCTTTTTTAATCCTCCGTCAATCATAGCCTGAAATGCCATTTTAGAGCTGAATCGCTCATCTACCATGTAAAGCGGCATACCGGGGAATGTGTTTTTAAGTTTTTTTATAAATATGTAGGTGGCCGCAGCACTTTCGGCAGGGGTATTATCTAGGTTTTTGGGGTCGCCAACAACAATGCCTTCTACTTGTTCCTTTTTTAAGTAATCGGCAAGAAACGCAAATATCTTGTGTGTATCAATGGTTGTTAATCCTGAAGCAATAATTTGTTCTGTATCGGTTGCGGCAATGCCAACACGCTTGCGCCCATAATCTATGGCCAGTATTCTTTTCATAAAAACACAAAGGTAACATGGTAGAGAAAACAGAGAGGCACCGATTTTCTATCTTTGCCATATAAAAATGAGTATGAATACAGAAATTGAGCTTATAAATAAGGCTTGGGAGGAGAGGGAATTAATAAAAGATCCCGGCATAAAAGACGCTATTCTTAAAGTGATTGAAAAGCTGGATGAAGGGGAGGTGCGTGTAGCGGAAAAAGATTCTTCAGGATGGAGGGTTAATGAATGGGTAAAGAAAGCGATAACACTCTATTTCCTTACCCAGACATCCAGGAAAATAGAAGCCGGCGAGATAGAATTTTTTGATAAAATACCCTTGAAAAAAAATTATGGGGACAGAGGTGTTCGGGTTGCTCCGCATGGAATTGCCAGGTATGGTTCTTATCTGGCGCCTGGGGTAATTATGATGCCCTCCTATGTTAATATTGGTGCTTATGTAGATAGTGGTACTATGATTGATACATGGGCTACGGTGGGTTCCTGTGCCCAGATAGGAAAAAATGTACACCTAAGCGGAGGTGTTGGAATAGGAGGGGTACTGGAGCCCGCACAGGCTGCACCGGTGATTATTGAAGACAACTGCTTTGTAGGCTCTCGCTGCATAGTGGTAGAGGGTGTAAGGGTTGAGAAAGAGGCCGTGCTGGGCGCTAACGTAGTATTAACCCAGTCTACTAAAATAATAGATGTGAGTGGGGAAAACCCTGTTGAATATAAAGGTGTGGTTCCGCCCCGCTCGGTAGTTATTCCCGGTTCGTACGAAAAAAAATTCCCTGCCGGAAATTTCCATGTTAATTGTGCCCTGATTATTGGAAAACGCAAGGAAAGTACGGATACCAAAACCTCGCTGAATGAGGTATTAAGAGATTATCACGTCCCGGTTTAATAGCGTTTTGCAATGAAAGGTGCAACCCCTAATAAGCTTGCCGGAGAGGCAGGCTATCTGCCAAAGGCCAAGTATATAATGCTGGCAGGTATTGCCCTGCTTACTTTTTTTTGTTACCACTATTCATTAGGGAACCAGTTTACCAATTGGGACGACCAGCGTTTTATTCCCGAAAATATATTTATCAAGTCATTTTCTCCCACTAATTTGAAAATGATGCTCTTTCATGATGTAACCGGAGATTATTATTATCCAGTTACCATAATTTCGTATGCAATTAATTACCATTTTTCAGGGTTAAGCCCCGGGATGTATTACCTTATTAATATTCTATTACACATAGCAAATTCTTGTTTGGTATTTTTTTTAGTTCTTACAATTTTAAAGTCCATGGAGAAAAGTGGATATGGTATTTTTAAATGGAAAGAGTGGCTTGCTTTTTTCTGCACCCTTGCATATGCTATTCATCCCATGCATGTGGAATCGGTTTCCTGGATTGCCGAACGAAAGGATGTCTTATATGCTTTCTTTTATTTTTTGGGAATGATAGCGTATATCCGTTTTATGTATGCGGAAGAGAAAAAACGCCGGTGGTTTTTACTAGTACTCGTTTGCTTTCTGCTTTCGCTTTTTTCTAAGCCCATGGCAGTGGTGTTTCCCTTTTCATTGTTAGCAATAGATATATTATTAAAGCGGGATGAGACCTTGTCAGTGAAAAATATTTTATTAGAAAAATCTCTTTTGATTATTATTTCTATAGCTTCGTTAGCTCTTACATATCATTTACAAGTCGTTGCAGGCTCCATACAGGAGCATTCGTCATTTAGCTTTTTCCACCGAATTCTATTCGCTTCTTATGGTTTCTGTAAATATATATTAAAAGCATTAATACCTATTCCTCAGAGTGCCTATTATCCTTATCCTGATCCCACAGGACCTTCTGGCGAACTGCCATTTGTTTATTATTTGATGCCGCTTATCTGTTTATTATTGGTTGCTATACCTTTATATCTCTCTTACCGTTCCGGCAAAAATAATTTCAGGGTTGTTCTCTTTGGAGTGGCATTTTATTTTTTTAACATGATAATAGTCTCCCAAATTGTAGGCTCCGGGCCTACGATGATGGCAGACAGGTATACTTACGTTTGTTATTTTGGGATATTCTTTCCGCTTACTTATTTTGTTTATAGAATTATTGAAAAAGATGGGTTGGTAACAAAAATTCTTGCTGTGGTTGTTTCCATTTATATGTTTTTCTTTGCCTTTCTTTGCTATGAGAGAACCCTTATCTGGCATAGTTCTGAGACCCTGTGGCTGAGTGTTATCAGGCAGTATCCGAACCGGATAATAAAGGCATATAATAACCTTGGTAATTATTATTTTGCCAGTGGAGACCTTACTAAGGCTTATGAAAACTATAAGGAAGCGATTGATTTAAAAACCGGCGATCCTCAAGTATATTGTAATATGGGAAGCCTGTTAGGGGCAAAAGGAGATTACCCCCTGTCGCTGCAATATTATACCACAGCTCTAAAGTTAGACAGTAATGATGCGGTTACCTATTTAGACAGGGCAATAACTTATTCGGCAATGGGCCGATATGCTCTTGCTGTAAAAGATTATAACCGCTCTGCCCACATTAATCCCAATTCTGAAATACTACTCCGAAATACTGCTTATACTTATTTGAATGCACACCAGTTTGACAGCGCCATAAAATATTATACAGAAGTCATAAATGTTAATCCGTCTGATTCACGATATTTTCATTACCGGGGGGTTGCAGAGTATGATAAAGGCTCCATTAATTCTGCCCGGGAAGATTTTCTGCAGGACCTTAGCATTGCCCCCCACGATTCGGAAGGAATGTTTTATTTGTCCATTACATATAACCGGCTCAGTAATTTTAATGATGCATATAAATATGCACAAATGGCTCAAAATGCCCAGTATCCTGTTCCTGATAACTATTTGCGGCTATTAAAAGCCCGGTTGGATATACCATAAAAATAAATTGGATATTTTGCAGGAACATGTAACTTCGCTTGCTGAATGAGTGGTAAGAATCAAAAATATAATAAGCCGGTAAAAAAGCCTGAACAAAAGTCGCCACAAGCTGTTCCGAAAGTTAAAGTTGCTCTAAAGCCCGAATACCCATCCTGGCTTAACTCTGCTTTATTGGGCGGGATACTGGTAGTTACTTTTTGGTGCTACCATTATTCACTGAGTAACCAGTTTACTAATTGGGATGATGGGTTGTATGTGTATGAAAATTCCTACATAAAAAATCTTTCTTCTCAAAATATGAAGATGATATTGTTTAAGGATATTACACACAACTACTATCATCCTATCACCATGTTGTCTCTTGCTCTTAACTGGCATTTTTCAGGCGCAGATCCTAAACCTTATTACGTTACTGAAGTTCTTTTCCATTTGTTTAATACCATCTGGGTATTCTTCTTATCGCTTGCGCTGTTCAATGCGATGGTAAAAAGGGGCTATGGCAAAATTAAGGGTATCCCATACCTGGCAGGGTTATGTGCCCTTTGGCAGGGGATACATCCCATGCATGTAGAATCTGTTTCGTGGATTGCCGAACGAAAAGATGTACTTTATTTATTTTTCTATCTGCCCGGCCTTATCATGTATGTAAAATATGTGATGGAAAATAAGAAATCCCAATTGGCGTTGGTTGTGCTGCTTTATTTCCTGTCTTTATTTTCAAAGCCACTTGCAGTGGTGTTTCCTTTGTCGCTTTTTACGATAGATGTATTATTAAAACGAAAGCTGGAATGGAAACTATTATTTGAAAAGATTCCATTTCTTATAATATCCCTTATTTTTGGTTACGTTGCGTATAAATGGGCCAATGAAGGGGGCTCCATTACATCCTTCCAGGTATTTACCATATTTCAGCGGATAATGTTTGTAGGGTACAACTATTTAATGTATCTCATTAAATTATTTGTTCCCACGCATCTTTCTTCGTATTATCCCTATCCTGAATTAACAGATTCCAATAATCTTCCTCTTTACTTTTATTTTGCACCCCTGGTTGCTATTGGTGTTACAGCAGGGTTATTATATCTTGCCTACAGAAAAGGGGAAAACTATTTCCGGGTTGCCCTGTTTGGATTTGGGTTTTATTTTTTCAATGTAATGTTTATCCTGCAGTTTGTTTCTGCTGGCCCGGCTATTATGGCGGACAGGTATAGTTATGCTGCGTATATCGGGTTTACTTTTATGCTGGTCTATTTTATTTACCAGGTAATAGAAAAAATGCCGTCTCTCAAAACCCTGGTAATAGTTATAGTCGCCGGATTTTCGTGTATGCTGGCCTATTTATGCCAGGCGAGAACAGAAGTTTGGCATAATACGAAAACCCTTTGGGAAGATGTTATTTCAAAATATCCTGCTAAAGTTGATACTACTTTTGTTGCCGGAAAGGGGCGCTCCGAATTTATTATTCATGTTCATCCGGGGGTAGAAACTTCCTATAAAAACCTTGGGAACTATTATGTACAAGATAAAAATCCACCCGATTACGACAGTGCCTATATGAACTATGAAATACTCGAACAAATTAAAAGTAAGGATGCCGGCGTATATAGTAACCTGGGGAATATTTGGGCCATACGTGGCAATTATCAAAAATCGCTGGAAGAATATACAAAGTCCCTGTCTCTTGATACCAAAAGCTTTGATACCTATCTTGACCGGGGGATTACATATTCGAAGATGGGACAACCGGAACTAGCCCTGCAAGATTATAATCATGCTTTTAAAATGGACTCTACCAGCGAGATGTTGCTGGATTACCGTGCACGCACCCTTTTAAATGACATGAAGAATTTTCCTGCTGCCATGGCTGACTATAACCGCCTTATTGCTATTGACCCCAGAAAACCTGAGTACTATTTGAGCAGAGGTGTTGCAGAGTTTAATACCGGAGATTTTAAAGATGCTATTCAGGATTTCAATAGAGAATTAAGTGCCAATCCTAAGGATGCTAATTGCCTGCTCGATTTATCGCTTGCATATAAGGCGCAAAAAATGTATTCGCAGGCTGTCAACTATGCCCTGAAAGCCGGGCAGAATGGGTATAAATTACCCGATGGATATATAAGTGATTTGCAAAAGTTGGCAAAAGCCGGCGGTCAATAGCTTGTGTATGTATGAATACCCCCAAAAAGAATATTCAGAAGAAGGCTGCTGTTAGTCCTGTCAATATAAAACAACAGGAGAAGTTAGTATCCATAAACAGCCGTGATCTGAATGTGGCTCTATTGGCGGGCGTTGCAGTAGTCATATTTATTTGTTTCCATTATACTTTACAAAATAGGTTTCTCACTAATTGGGATGATTGGATTTATGTAAACAAAGACCCTTATATAACTGCTTTTACTGCCGCGAATTTAAACAGCATGCTATTCCATGACATCACGTTGAATTATTACCATCCTTTAACCATGCTATCGCTGGCAGTAAATTACCAGTTTTCACACTTGAATCCGTTTGGGTATTACTTAACCAACATCCTCCTCCATATTTTAAATGCCATATTGATATTCTATTTTATCAAAACCCTGATGGGCGCCATGACCAAGGTGGGATATAAAGCTATTCCGTTTATTCCCTGGATAGCTGCTATTGGTGCTTTGGTACATGGTATCCATCCCATGCATGTGGAATCGGTTGCCTGGCTGGCAGAGCGCAAAGATGTCATGTATTCCGTATTCTACTTTGCGGGGCTTATGATGTATATCCGGTATACAGAGGGGGCAACATTCAGGTGGATGCCCTATCTTAATATTGTTCTTGCATTATTGTGTGTAGCCGGAATTATATGCCTAAGGAGCTTTAGCCTCGATTTTACTATCAAAGGGCATAACTTTTCTATATGGATTCCATTGATATTTATTTTCTTCTTGACGCTGCTGGTGGCTGCGATATTGGTTGAACGGAAGTATATAAAATATAAGCCGGAACTTTTTTATGTGCTCGAATTTTTCCTGCTTTCATTGTTCTCCAAGCCTATGGCGGTTTCGTTTCCCCTGTCCATGTTGGTTATAGATATTTTACTAAAGCGTGATGTGCAATTTATATCAAAAGGGAAAAATTGGATTTACGAAGAAGGAAAAGCACTGTTTAAATTAGTTGCTGAAAAATGGATGTTTCTTGTCATTGCATTTTTATCGGGGCTTCAATCCATATTTCTCGAAGTAGGCCATGATACAGTTGTTTTTACTCATGGTTATTCAGTATTTCAAAAACTGCTCATTTCCTGTTATTCATTTACCATGTATGCGTTTAAAGCAATATGGCCGGTAAATCTTTGTTCCTATTATCCTTTCCCTAATCTTACTTCCGATTATCATTTACCTCCTCTTTTTTATGTTACTCCTTTCCTCGCTGCTGCCATTGTTCTTGTTCCCCTCTGCATAGTGAGAAAAGAAAAAGACCTTTTCAGGGTGATGTTGTTTGGCATAGGGTTCTATTTTGCCAACGTGGTTTTTATTTTGCAATTTCTTTCGGCAGGAACCACTATCATGTCTGATAGATATAGCTATGTCTCTTATTTTGGATTTATTTTCATTCTGGTTTATTTGGCTCATTGGTTTTGGTATAAGAATAAATCGTACCGTGCCGTTATTTCAGGTGTGCTGATGCTTATTTGCATATCGCTTGCTTATCTTGCCCATGGGCGTACAAGAGTGTGGCATGACCCTGAAACTTTATGGTCCGATGTAATTAGCAAGCAGGGGGAGAAAGCACCGGTCGCATATTTTAATTTGGCTACTTATTATGCTGATAGCAGTAAATATGACAAAGCCTACCCGGAATATCTTATTCTGAATAAATTAAACTCCCATGATGCCGTGGTTTACCGCAACCTGGCTATGATATATGGGCAGCGCAAGCAATTTGATTCTTCTATTTATTTCTTTGCAAAGGCAATTAAATACGATAGTGTGGATGCCAGCATTTATTTCAATCGCGCTATTACATATGCCAATATGAAGCAGTTTACTCTTGCAGTAAAAGACTTGAGTAAATCCTATTCCCTCGATACCACGCAGAGCGGGACACTGGCGCAGCGTGCCAGTATGTATATACAGGTAGGGCAATTGGGTAATGCGGTGAATGATTACACCACGCTCATAAGGCGTAATTCTAAAGAGCCTACATTTTATTTATCGCGCGGAAATGCTTATTTGAATGGGGGCAAGCCTGCTATGGCATTAAAAGATTACTTACACCTGCTTGAACTTCAACCCAACAATGGAGAGTGCCTGTATAATCTCTCTATTGCCTATCACGCCCTGAATAATAATACAGATGCTTTAAAGTATGCCACCATGTCACAAACAATAGGCTACAAGCTACCCGACGGGTATTTGAATAAGTTGAAATAGATTATTTTGGGAATCGGGTTTTCCAAGAACATGTAAATTCGCCTGTCCAATGAACAACAAGAACCGGAAATATAGCAAACCCATTAAAAAGTCGGAACAAAAGGGTTCACAGGTGGTATCTAAACCCAAAATACCGGTTAAAATGGAATATCCGGCATGGCACCTGTATGCTATATTGGGAGCTATTGTTATACTTACTTTTGGGTGCTTTCATTATTCCCTTAACAACCAGTTTCTCAATTGGGATGATGGTGTGTATATTGTTAAAAACCAGTATATCAAAAGTTTTTCCGGTGAAAACCTGAAGATGATGCTGTTTCATGGTATCACCCCCAGCAATTACCATCCTCTCACTATGGTTTCTCTTGCTGTCAATTACCATTTTTCGCAGTTAGAACCACACATGTATTACTTCACTAACATCCTAATTCATCTTGCTAATGTGGTGCTGGTTTTTCTGCTGGCTTCAGCACTTTGCAAGCACTTGAAAATGAAATATGCTTCATCGCTTCTGATAGCAGGAATATGTGCTCTGTGGTTTGGCATTCATCCCATGCATGTGGAATCCGTCTCTTGGATTTCTGAGCGTAAGGATGTATTATATACTTTCTTCTATTTATTAGGCCTGCTTTTCTATCTAAACTATTTGGATAGCCGCCGGGCTAAATGGTACATATATGCCCTATTAGTTTTTGCTGCATCTTGTCTTTCTAAGCCAATGGCAGTATCATTCCCACTCATATTATTTACTATTGATTTTTTATTGGGAAGAAAATGGGACAAGAAGCTCTTTATCGAGAAAATACCTTTCCTGCTGGGTTCTGCCATTTTTGGAATAGTTGCCTACCTGATTCAGAAAAATAGTGGCGCTGTTGCCGATTTTCAAACTGTTTCTTTTGTCAACCGGATATTCTTTGCCTTTTATGGCTTTAACATGTACCTGGTTAAATTTTTATGGCCGTTTCATTTAAATGGATTTTATCCCTATCCTGATTTCCGCGTGGGCGTGGCATTGCCTGTATTGTTTTATGTTATGCCTTTCGTTACTGCTCTTATAGTATGCGTCCCCTTTTACTTTAAACGGAAAGGAAAAGAAAACTTATATAGAATAATCCTGTTTGGCCTGGCTTTTTACTTTTTTGATATTGTTTTTGTGCTTCAATTTATTTCCTGTGGCGATGCCATTATAGCAGACCGTTATACCTATGTTGCTTATATAGGCATCATCTTTATGATTATGTGTGTGCTGGACGAATTGGTATTAGCCAAGCCATCGTTAAAAAATCTCGTGATAGTTGCCATAACCGGACTCTCGCTGATGTTTGCAGTACTCTGTTACGGGCGTACAAAAGTGTGGCACAACCCTGAAACCTTTTGGACAGATGTAATTGCCAAAAGCAATATGCATTCACAACTTCCCTATATAGATTTAGGAAATTACTATGCCGATAGCGGCAAGTACGATAAGGCATACCCGGAATACACTCTTCTTGTCAGGTTGGATGTGAAAGATGCAGGCATTTTCCGTAATCTGGCTATGATATATGGGCTGCGTAAGCAGTTCGATTCTTCATTGTATTGTTTTGCACAGGCTATTAAATATGACAGTACCGATGCCTCTATTTATGATAATCGTGGTGTTACGTATGCCAACCTGGGGAAATTGGAGCTTGCCTTAAAAGACTTTACTAAGGCTTATTCCCTCGATACAACACAAGACGGTACACTGGCCCAAATGGCAAGTGTATGTATGGATTTAGGACAATTCAATAAGGCGGTTACAGAGTACGATAAACTAATAAGCCATAAGCCGCAGGAGCCTGCTTTTTATTTATATAGGGGAAAAGCTTATTTAAATGGTGGTAACGCTGCGATGACAGTTAAAGATTGTTTACATGTATTGGATCTTCAACCTAATAACGGGGAGTGTATGTATTACCTCTCCGTAGCCTACGATAGGCTTTCTGACGAACAAGATGCCCTGAACTATGCGTTGAAAGCAAATCAAAATAAATATACTGTGCCTGCCGACTATCTGGGCAGGCTACAAAAATTCGCTTCAAAATAAATGATAGAAGAAGTTAAAAAGTCCATCCAGGTCTTGCGGAATGGAGGAGTTGTACTTTATCCTACGGATACCATCTGGGGAATAGGGTGCGATGCTACAAACGAGCTTGCTGTAAAGCGCATATTTGAAATTAAAAACCGCCCATCTTCCAAGTCGATGATAGTTTTGGTAGCAGAAGTAACTCAGCTGGAATTTTATGCAGATATTCCTGAAGTAGCGTATGACATGGCAGAATATACCGAAAAACCGCTGACAATTATTTACCCGAATGCGAAGCACATTGCACCTACATTAATAGGGGAGGATGGAACCATAGCCATACGGATAGTTAAAGACGAATTCTGCAAGATGCTAATTAATAGTTTAAGAAAGCCATTGGTGTCTACATCTGCTAATATAAGCGGGGACCCTTCTCCCGCTTTTTTCGATGAAATAAGAGATGACATAAAAAGCAAAGTAGATTACATAGTACCTTTGAGGCAATCGGAGACAGGTAAAGCTACCCCTTCTCGGATTATTAAAATTGGTATGAACGGAGCTATTGAGATTATACGATGAATAAAGAAGACACAGATGCTATTAGCAGGCAGGCTATAAAGCTCCCTATTTTTAAAGTGATATCTGAAGCGGCAGATAGCTTGGGTGTGGAGGCATATGCGGTAGGCGGATATGTACGCGATTTTTTCTTGTACCGTCCTTGTAAAGATATCGATATCGTATCCATCGGCAAAGGAATAGAACTTGCTATGGAAGTGGCTGCCCGTCTGGGTAACCGCAAAGTTAATGTGTATAAAAATTTTGGTACAGCTCAAATTGTCTACAACGATTACAATATTGAATTTGTAGGTGCCCGTAAGGAGTCCTATCGCAGTGATTCGCGTAAACCTATTGTAGAAGATGGGACATTGGACGATGATCAAAAGCGCCGCGATTTCACTATTAATGCACTTGCAATAGGATTAAGCAAAAGTAATTATGGGGTATTAGTAGACTCTTTCGACGGAATTAATGATTTGGAGAACCGTATCATTCGTACCCCGCTTGACCCGGATATTACATATAGCGACGACCCTTTGCGCATGATGCGGGCTATACGTTTTGCATCGCAGTTGGGATTTGAAATAGAGAAACAATCTTTTGAATCTATTTGCAGGAATAAGGACCGTATCAAGATTATATCGAAAGAGCGTATTACCGATGAATTGAATAAAATTATTCTTTCGGATATTCCCTCGGTAGGGTTAAGCCTTTTGTTTGATGCAGGTTTGTTGCAAATTATTTTCCCGGAGATGGCTGCCCTGCAGGGAGTGGATACCGTGGGAGTACAAGCCCACAAAGATAATTTCTATCATACCCTCCAGGTATTGGATAATCTTTCATTGCGTACGAATGATCTTTGGCTACGCTGGGCTGCTATACTTCACGATATTGCTAAGCCCCTCACCAAGCGCTATGATAATAAAGTGGGTTGGACTTTTCATGGGCATGAAGATAAAGGGGCACGCATGGTTCCGCAAATTTTTGCGGACCTGAAACTACCTTTAAACGAGAAGATGAAATATGTGCAGAAGCTTGTGCAACTCCATTTGCGCCCTATTGTGCTGGCACAGGATATTGTTACTGATTCGGCTGTGCGTCGCCTGCTTGCTGATGCCGGAGATGAGATTGATGACCTCATGTTGCTTTGCGAGGCAGATATTACTACCAAAAACGACAAGAAGATAAAGAAATATCTTGCTAATTTTCAATTAGTGAGGCAGAAGTTGAAAGATGTGGAAGAAAAGGACCACTTGCGAAACTGGCAGCCTCCTGTTACCGGCGAAGATATTATGAAAACATTTGGCATTGGCCCCTGCCTGGAAGTAGGGATTATTAAAACTGCCATACGTGAAGCTATTTTAGATGGAATAATACCTAACGAGGAGCAGGCAGCCTACCAATTTATGGTGAAAAAAGGCGAGGAGATGGGGCTTAAAAGAGCGGAGCACTAAATTTCCCGCTGGTCTATAAACTCCCGTCCTTTCCGGATATCTTCGCTTAGGATTCTGTCCTTATCAATAAAAGGAACTTGTTTACGGAAATCGGAAACTAATTTTTCCAGCACAGGTGAAGTTTTGGCAGGCCGTCTAAATTGAAGTGCTTGTGCGGCCGTAATAAGCTCTATCGAAAAGATGGTTTTTAAATTATCCAGGATTTTAAAACACTTGGTTGCAGCGTTGGCACCCATACTTACATAATCTTCCTGTCCGTTGGAAGACATAATGCTGTCAATAGATGCAGGAGTAGCATACTGCTTATTCTGGCTCACTACAGATGCAGATGTGTATTGTAAAATCATCAGGCCGGAATTAAGCCCTGCGTCTTTTGCAAGAAAAGCAGGTAACCCTCTTTGCCCCGACAAGAGGCAGTAGGTTCTTCTTTCTGAAATATTGCCCAGCGTGGATAAAGCTATTGACAAGTAATCTAACGAAATAGCAAGCGGATGCCCGTGAAAATTTCCACCGGAAATAATTTTATCTTCAACAGGAAATATAAGTGGGTTATCGGTTACCGAATTAATTTCTTTTTCAAAAACAGTAGTTACATATTCTGCCGTATCTCTTACAGCCCCATGTACCTGCGGTATGCAACGGAAAGAGTAGGGGTCTTGCACATCATTTTTTTTCGCTGTAAACATTTTACTTCCTTTTAAACAGTCTAAAATAAAATTGGCAGATGTTTTTTGTCCATGATGGGCACGCACGAAATGCACTAATTCATCAAATGGCTCAAGCCTGCAATTATAGGAGTCGAGTGACAACGATGCGATAGTATCAGCAATAGTAGAAAGCCTTTGCGCCTGTAGCAGAAGCCAAACCCCATAGGCACTCATAAACTGGGTGCCGTTAAGCAATGCAAGCCCCTCCTTTGATTTCAACGTAAGGGGTTTCCATTTTAGCTTTTTATATAATTGGGCTGCGCTTAATTTTTTTCCTTTATAATAAACTTCTCCTTCGCCAATTAACGGTAAACACAGATGAGCCAATGGTGCTAAATCGCCCGAAGCACCCAGCGAGCCTTGGGTATATACTACCGGTGTAATGTGATGGTTGAATAAGTCAATCAATCTTTCTACAGTAGAAATATCTATACCTGAATGCCCATAACTAAGCGACTGCACTTTTAAAAGCAGCATTAAACGTACAATTTCCGGGGGGACTTCTTCACCTGCTCCGCAAGCATGGGAGAGCAAAAGATTCCTTTGCAGTGTGGCATAATCTTTCGGAGCAATCTTTACATTTCGTAATGCGCCAAAACCTGTATTAATGCCATATAATGGAGCATCTGATGAAGCAATTTTTTTATCTAAATATTTTCTTCCTTTTTGGATGAGCTCTTCCGCCTTTTCCGAAAGGGCAATTCTGCTGTTTTCTTTCAGAATAGTTTTGATTGTGGTAAAATCAAGGGTATCGTTTATTTGGTAAAGCTTCATTGAATATGCTGAATTAAATCTCCTGTTGCTACTTCCTTTTCCTCTCCTGTTACCATATTTTTCAGTTTTACTATTCCCTTCTTAACTTCTTCTGCTCCGAGGAAAGCCACGTAAGCTATTTGCTTGCCATTGGCATAGTCCATCTGTTTTTTGATTTTTGCTGCATCCGGGTATAGTTCTGAATTGATACCTGCTTTGCGTAGTTCTTTCAATAAAGGAAAGCAATGCTTTGCTTCTTCTCCAAAATTTATAAAGAGCACTTTGGTGGAAGTTATAAATTGGGGAGGAAATAATTTCAGTTCCTCCATCACATCATAAATCCTATCTGCTCCAAAAGAAATGCCAACTCCTGAAACATTAGGCAATCCAAAAATGCCGGTAAGGTCATCATACCTGCCACCACCACAAATGCTGCTGGTGAATTGGGAAGCGCTTTTTGTATTGTCTACTTTTACTTCTATGATTGTGCCTGTGTAGTAATTCAAGCCACGGGCGAGGGAGGGATCAACTTGAATTTTGCTATACATGGGCGGATGCAAAGAGTTAAACATACTTTTAATATAATGCAACTCGTCTGCCCCGAGTTTTATAACTTCTGAATTAGTATTGATAAAATTCTCCCTTTGTATACGAAGAAGTGCCACTTGGGAATGTCCTGATTTACTATAATCGTTTTGAGATAGAATCAGTCCTTCTAACTTTTCAATTTGTTCTTTTGAAAACCCTTTCTGCCTTAGTTCGTCTCTAACGCCTTCAGTACCTATTTTATCCAATTTATCTAGGGCTGTTGCAATATCAATCATTCGGTCTGGTTTCCCTATGTATTCTGCTATTCCCTGCAATATTTTCCGATTGTTTATTTTAATGATAACTGGTACTCCCAATTTTGTAAATACTTCATCAATTATTTGTATTAGCTCCACTTCATTTAACAGAGAATCGCTGCCAATAACATCTGCATCGCATTGGTAAAATTCGCGGTAACGGCCTTTCTGTGGGCGGTCAGCGCGCCAAACGGGTTGTATCTGGTAACGCTTAAACGGAAAAGTAATATCATTGCGATGTTGTACTACATAGCGGGCAAAAGGAACTGTGAGGTCATACCGAAGGGCTTTTTCGGAAATGTGTTTTGTTAATTGAGCTAAGGGGTAAGTGGTAAAGGATAAATCATCGGGTAGCCCTTCCAAATAATTTCCGCTATTTAGTATTTTAAAAATAAGCCTGTCACCTTCTTCTCCATATTTACCCATAAGGGTTTCCAGGTTTTCCATAGCGGGGGTTTCTATGGGCTGGTAGCCATGGCCCTGGTATACTTGCCGAATGGTATCAAAAATATAATTGCGTTTCACCATCTCTTGTGGTGAAAAGTCGCGGGTTCCTTTGGGTATAGAGGGTTTCATTAGTTTAGCAATAGGAGATAGGCTATAAGGTGTAAGTCAACTTATTCCTTCTCCCTATTTCTGACAAAAGTACATTCATTTTGAGAAATAATAGGTTCTTTTACTAATTGTACGTAATATTGCCTAATCCATACATAACCTCATGCAAAAGAGATACTTTGTTTCCATGCTCCTGATTATATGGGGATTTACAAATGCCCAAAGCCAGGACTATAGCTTCCCCGCCGATAATTACCGCAGCCCCCAAAACCCTTATTACTGGAAAAACCGTCCCCCGTATCCCGGCTATTGGCAGCAGGATGTACATTATATTCTTATTGCTAACTTGAATGACTCGTTAGATGTAATAGATGGGAATGAAACGCTGGAATATTATAATAACTCACCCGACACGCTGAAAGAGGCCTTTTTCCATCTGTATTCCAATGCACAGAATAAGGATTCCTATTACAGCAACTTATATAAAAGTAATAAACAGAAACTTACTTTCGGCCAGTATGAGTCACAGGATAGTGGCTGCTATGTAAAATCTATTCGTGTGGGAAACACCGAACTTAAAACAGAAGTGGATAATACGGTGATGAAAGTGTTGTTGCCAAAGCCCTTGCCACCTAATGGTTCCGTTACTTTCCATATTACTTTTCGCACCTATTTTGACCTTAAGGGTGCCCGTAATCGTATGAAGATGTTTATTGCTTACCAGGATAAAAATACCCTGTTCAAGCAATACGACGTGGTGCATTGGTACCCGCGTATATGTGTGTATGATACCAAGTTTGGCTGGGATGTTCAGCAGCACCTGGCACATGAATTTTATGGCGATTTTGGTTGCTATGATGTCGCATTTACATTGCCTAATAATTATGTTGTAGGGGCTACTGGAAACCTTTTGAATGAAGATGATGTAATGCCGGATACATTGTTTAGAAAGTTAGATATCCGTAATTTTAAGGACAAGCCCTGGAACTCTGCCCCCTCTGTTGTAGTTCCAAGAACGAACAAACCCAAAACATGGCTCTTTCATGCTGAAAATGTGCATGACTTTGCACTTACGGCTGACCCCACTTACCGGATTGGCGTTAGCAACTGGATGGGGATACAATGTATTGCATTAGCCGAGGAAATGCACGCTTCCCGCTGGCAGAACGCATCTTCTTACACATCGCGGATTATTGCAACAGATTCTAAATACTTTGGGATGTTTGCATATCCCAAAATAATTGTAGCTGATGCCAGGGATGGTATGGAATATCCTATGCTGACACTGGATGGAGGAGGAGACCCGGATTACCGTACTCTGCTTGCCCACGAGGTGAGCCATAATTGGTTTTTTGGAATGGTGGGTAACAATGAAACCTACCGCGCCGCCCTGGACGAAGGTTTTACACAATTTGCAGAAAGTTGGATATGCCGTAAAATGGACGGGCCATACGAAGTGCAATATCTTCCGGCAAATGCATACGTACGCCACTACTATAGGCCAGACCTTTTAGTGATGCAGGAAGTATATTCAGGCTACCTGATGAATAATGAAATGGGTATTGCAGATTTTACCGAAAACTACCAGGGCAAATTATTTGCAGCCCGCAACGGAGGGCGCCTCGGATATAAAGACGTTACACTGAATACCCAGTCTGATGATTTTGGTAGTGCTTTGGGGCATGACGGGGGCTATGGGCAAGTATATTTTAAAACGGCAACCATGTTGTATAATTTGCAGTATGTGCTGGGTGATTCTTTGTTCTTTAAAGCCATGCAGCATTATTTCAACCAATGGAAATTTTGCCATCCTTACCTGAATGATTTCAGAAATTCCATTACCGGATATGTGCATACAGACCTGACTTGGTTTTTTGACGAATGGCTGAATACCTCTAAAACACTGGATTATGGTATAGACAAAGTTGAAAAAGGCAAAGAAAAAGACCAATATATAATCACGTTTGACCGAAAAGGTGAAATGCAGATGCCTATTGATTTTACGGTGAAATCTAAAAAGGATAGTGTTTTTAACTACTATATTCCTAATTCGTGGTTTGAGAAAAAGACCAACGCAATTATGCTTCCCCGCTGGATTGGATGGGGAAAAGTAGAGCCTATGTATACCGTGGCAGTAACTGTTCCGGGTGGAATATCAAAGGTATCTATTGACACTACTTTGCGTCTTGCCGATATAAATATGCTGAACAATACTAAACCCTTTCCTATCAAGTGGTATTTCGATTCTAAAATTGCAAATACCCCTGACTGGCGCAACTATGAAGCCTTTGTAGGGCCTTCGGTATGGTACGATAGCTACGATGGTGTCCAAATAGGAGCCCACCTGCATGGAGATTATATGTTGTTTAAAGATAATATCAATGCCACTGTTTATTTCAATACTCACGTCGGGACAAACTTACCTTCTGGTGTTCCTAATCCGGGCATTGATCCGCCAATATCATTTACATTCGATTACCAGACTCCCTTGGACGGATTTATTAAGAATTCATCCATAAACCTGTATATGCAAAGCCTTGACGGGCTTGATGAGGCTAAGTTACTTTTCCAGGTAAAAGATAAGTCACTAAAAAATACTTTTTATGCACAGTTAAAAGCTATGTACCGCCCTTATAGCTATGACAGCCTTTACCTACTGACCCCACATAGTTATAATAATTATGGTGATTGGATTTCTACCTGGCAGAGCAAGGAGTATAATAATACTATCACGCTTGGATTGAAACACGACTACCACTATTCCGATTACGGAAAGGGCTCCTATGAATTTAAATTCCGTAGTTCGGCATTCACCAATGATTACAACTACAACCAATCTTCATTTACCTGGATAAATAGTCAAACTATCCTAAAAAAACTGGTATTGAAAACCCGTGTATTTGCCCAGTATGGTGCGGGTAGCAATACTCCTGTTGAATCGGCACTTTATTTAGCAGGAGCTAATCCGGAGGAAATGGCTGATAATCCCTTTACACGTGCCGCGGGGATAGTTCCTTCTAACTGGGCAACTTACTCTAATTATGATGTAAACTATTTCCAGGAAGGCGGAGGGCTTAATCTAAGGGGATATGCCGGATACCTTTATCTTGCCCAGGACTCAAAGGGATATCTGACATATGCCGCTTATGGTAACTCAGGAGCCTCGGTAAATGCCGAATTGGAATTTAATCGGTTCGTACATTTTAATCCACATTTCCTGAGAAATATGTTTGCCCTGACTACTTATTTATTTTTTGATGCAGGAGCAGTTAGCATTACTCCTTATGAAGGTGAAAACATACCGCTGGAATTTACCGGCATTCTTGCCGATGCCGGTGCAGGTGCTGCTCTTACTATACAAAAATGGGGCCCTTTGCAATTAGTTAAACCTCTTACTATACGCTTTGATATGCCTTTTTTCCTAAACCCATTGCCATATGCCGAGAGCAATAATGTTCAATACCGCTTTGTAGTGGGCATTGGCAGAAGTTTTTAATGTCCGGGCGATGAGCATACAATCCAAATTAAACCGCTTCGACCTTACCATGCTGGTGGTAAGTTTTGTTATTGGAGTGGGCATTTTTAAAACCCCAAGTATTATTGCCGAAAAAGCCGGAACACCTTTTATATTCTATGCTTCATGGCTGGTAGGTGGCTTTATAAGCGTTTGCGGTGCCCTTACTTTCGCTGAAATAGGTTCACGATTGCCTGCAGCAGGGGGATACTATAGGGTATTCTCTTATTGCTATCATCCATCGTTTGCATTTATGTTTAATTGGGCACTGGTTATTACTAATGCAGGAAGCGCTGTGGCAGTAGCATTAGTAGGGGCAGAGTACATCAAGCCTGTTATTATTCCTGTGGAATGGCAGGATAGGATATCTATTTCGAACATTGCTTTTGTCATTTTAACTGTTT
>JABDAL010000015.1 GCA_013289165.1 Bacteroidota bacterium | reverse complement strand
ACTTACAGGCTTGGGGATGGAAATAAAATGCAAGTCGGTAGTGCTTACCAATGGCACTTTTTTGAATGGACTTATTCATATAGGGGAAAAACATTTTGGAGGCGGCAGGGCAGGGGAGAGGGCTGCTACAGGAATAACAGAACAGCTCATCCAACTTGGCTTTACGAGTGGAAGAATGAAAACCGGGACCCCTCCGCGTATTGACGGCCGCTCGATAGATTATTCAAGACTGGAAGAACAGAAGGGAGATGAAAAGCCCGGAAAGTTTTCTTACCTGCAGGAAATTGAACCACTCAAAAAACAAAGAAGCTGTTACCTCGCATATACAAGTGATGAGGTTCACGAAATATTAAAAACGGGTTTTGAAAAGTCCCCCATGTTTGCAGGAAGAATACAAGGAGTAGGACCGAGGTATTGCCCCTCTATTGAAGACAAGATAAATCGTTTTGCCGATAAAGAACGCCACCAACTTTTTGTGGAACCTGAAGGATGGGATACGGTGGAAGTTTACCTCAACGGGTTCTCCACATCGTTGTCTGAAGACGTTCAATACGCAGCTTTGAAACGAATTATTGGATTAGAGCACGTTAAAATGTTCCGGCCGGGGTATGCTATAGAATATGATTACTTCCCGCCCGATCAGCTCTCTAATACATTGGAAACACGCCGGGTTGAAAACCTCTATTTTGCAGGGCAAATTAATGGCACAACAGGCTATGAAGAGGCTGCTTGTCAGGGAATTATGGCTGGGATTAACGCCCATTTAAAGGTCTATAATAAGAAACCTTTTATTCTTTCCCGCTCACAAGCATATATTGGGGTACTAATTGATGACCTTATAACGAAAGGTACAGAAGAACCTTACAGGATGTTTACCTCGAGAGCGGAATTTAGAATTTTGCTCCGCCAGGATAATGCTGACATCCGTTTAACCCCTATGAGCTACGAAATTGGTTTGGCATCAAAAGAACGTTTTGACCGGGTGAATGAGAAAATAAAAAACAGCAAAGAGCTTATAAAATATTTTAAGGATACTACAATTTCACCCGAAGAGGTGAATCCATTTTTGAGTGAAATCAAGTCTATGGAAATTAGCCAAAAAACGAAGGCCTATTCTATTTTATCAAGACCTGATGCTACTATAAGTGGATTGGCAGATTGCTCTGAAACTATAAAATCGCACTTGGAATTGTATGAGGAGGAGACAATAGAACAAGCCGAAATTCAAATGAAGTATACAGGATATATTATCAAGGAACAGGAAACGGCTGACAAAGTTTCCCGCCTGGATGATTTAATTCTACATGACAATTTTGACTACCATAAATTGAATTCTTTATCTATAGAAGCCCGGGAAAAATTATCCAAATTCAGGCCAAAAACATTAGGGCAGGCATCGAGGATTAGTGGAGTAAACCCTTCGGATATTTCCATTTTAATGGTTCATATTGGAAGATAGTTCCACGTGGAACATTACACCTCTGTCTCCTTTCAGAATGTTCCACGTGAAACAACTACCCTTTTAGGGCATGCTCAACCCAGGATTTCCCCCATTCTTCCTTTTCCATTTCATTCCATAATTCAGGGAAGAAGATAATTTTTTGAAAGCGGGGAGGGAGATATTTTTGCCAATTAGTCCCACCTGTTGCAGCAATTATTTCAGGGTCACCCTGAAGGTATCGCACAGCAGATTTATAATGTTGCAGGCACCAGTTTACATTAATATTAGTATCAAGAGCACGCATTAAATTAATGAGCTCTTTATTCTCTTTCTCATTTTTGGGAAGTGATATGTATTTAGCATACAGGTTTCCTTCTTTACATTTTTTCGAAAGCTCCATAAACTGGGCACTATATTTTTCTTCAAATTGCTTTAGGGTAAGAGTCCTTTTACCTGTCGCTAATTCAGTTGCACCTGTTTTCCAATAAATGTGTTCGAACATTTCTTCAGGAGATAAATCCTTTACTCCAGGATTCTTGTCGGCATACTCATGATTTAAGAGATTCACTAAATCGGTAGAGTAAAGTTCTATCATACGGTATTGAGCAGATTGGAATCCACTGGCAGGTAATAAAGCCATACGAAACTTCAAGAACTGCTCCTTCTCCATACCCTCTATCATTATACCATAGGTAGTATTCAGCCCATCGAAATAATGAACTATTCTTTTAAGCTTTTGAATTAAATATTCAGAATTAACTTCCTTACTATCAGATATTTGCTCATATTCATGAAGACATAACCGGAAAAATAATTCCGTTATTTGGTGATAAATGATAAAAATCTTCTCATCGGGGAAATTGGTACGTAGATTTTGAAGGGATAGGAGGGTATCGGTATGAATATAATCCCAGTATTTTAAATAGTCCATATAAAGCAAGCCATCCAAGTAAGCATTCATATCCTGCCCTGTTGCCTTATACTTCTCGTGTAAAAGCTCCAACTTGTCCTTTATATCTTTATTTATCTCCATCTATTCCGAGTTCTATCTGTGGTTAAACCAGTATGCAATAGCAAATGCAGATGCAGCAGCCAGTATACCAATTCCAGTTGTTTTAAGTGCCCCGGTAAAAGGATTTTGTCCCGTAAGTTTGCTTTTAAAATATCCAAAGATCAGGAGACAAAGAATGGTAATAATGGAAGAATCTCTCAACCCTTCTCCTGCAGTAGGAGTGAATACATATCCCAACAGAGGAATAGAGCCTCCCGCTATATATGAGAGTGCGATATTTCGCGCACTGGTGGATGATCGGCCTTTTTCCGGTTCTTCCAATCCTAACTCATAGCGCATCATAAATTCCACCCACTGCTTTTCATCTTTTGCCAATTCATCTGCCACTTTATCCTGGATTTCTTTTGACAGGCCATAGCGGGCAAACACCTCCTTCACTTCTTCCTTTTCTACATCGGGTAAGTTTTTCACTTCATTGTATTCCCTGTCTAACTCATTATAGTAGTGTTCTTCTTCCGTTTTTCCGGCTAAGTAGCCGCCTAAGCCCATGGCAATGGCACCGGCACAAATTTCAGCAATGCCTGCCGTAATAATGATGTGGTTACTTTGAACCGCTCCGCTGATACCGGCAGTGAGTGCAAAGGGCACAGTAATTCCGTCGGACAAACCAATTACGATGTCTCTAAGAAAACCGGGTTGTTTTAAATGCTTTTCCTGATGCATGATTAATGGATGAGTCCAAGATTAGTGGTGAATAATTTAACGGCAATGGCAAGCAAGGTAATACCAAAAACTTTACGGAGAATTACAATGCTACCCGGACCAAGTAAACGTGCCAGATGCTTTGTATTCCGGATGACCAAATATACTATTACAAGGTTAATTAAAATAGCCAGTATTATATTCTCCAATTTAAATTCTGCACGTATAGAAAGCAGGGTAGTAAGCGTTCCTGTACCGGCAATTAAAGGGAATGCCACAGGCACGACCAGAGCTGCTTCAGAAGTATCATCTTTCGTAAGTTTAATACCGAGCACCATTTCAATGCCGAGAAAAAAAATGACAATAGCACCTGCGATAGCAAATGAACGTATATCCAAACCCAAAAGAGATAATATACTTTGCCCAAGGAAAAGAAACCCAAACATGATAGCACCCGAAATAAGTGTTGCCTTCAGTTCATGTATATCGCCTAAACGATTTTCCAAATCAATAATAACCGGTAAGGTACCGAGAACATCAATGACGGCAAAGAGTATCATGGTAGCACTACCTATTTCACGCAAATCAAATTGCATAATGCTAATTTGATACAAAACTAAGGAAATTAGAATGACACAATGAAAGTATATCTGCAAGCATTAGTTATCTATTCACTCGTCAGCATCTCCATAACCTTATCAATATTTCGCCGGAGAGATTCTTCACTTTTCAAAAATCCTAAATACCTCTTTATTTCCTTTTGGCGGTAGAAAGGTAGTTTTTCAAAATTACTTTTAGCTTTTTTATTTTTGCTTAATGCGTTCTGCAACAAGGGATGCATGGGAACTATTCTCTCCTGTGGGTCATATTCCAGTTGAAAATCGGCAGTATCGCCAACAACCAAGCCTGTCGCCTGACGCATAGGTGTATTCAAATATAAGCGCCATTTGCCACTATACTTTACGAGGGTTTGAATAAACTCATGGTTGTTTATTTTCCCTTTTACAGGAATAGGTCCCCTGTTCTTTTTGGCGTCTTTAAAAATACTTTCTAAAATTTCTTTCGGAAGAAGTACATACGGATTTACTCCGATAATATAAATCTTTGCAGAGAAAGTGCCTGCCATACTTACGGAGCCTTTACAGCATCATATTTTGTTTCCACATCATCACGGAATGTAATAGTGAGAAACAAGACTCCGTCTTCATCATAATACTTCCACTTATCTTGTTTCAAGCCAAGGTTATATACCCCTTCCAATTCTTTTTTCCCATCACTATAGTACCATATATGTACGCCATCGGGCCTGCCCTGGTTATACTTTCCGGTAAAACGCATTTTCCCATTATCAACATAATACTCGGTCCAAACGCTGTCTTCCAAATCATCTGTATACTTACCCACACTTTTGAAGTTACCCAGCTGGTAAACCCATTTTCCCTCTTTCAAGCCATCTGCATATTCCCCTTTAGTAATTACCTGTCCCGAGTCATTATATTCTATAAAATCCCCATCCTCCTGTCCCTGGCTGAAGCTACTTTCGCGGCGAACATTTCCATCTTCAAAATACCACATCCAATTGCCGGTCTGTTTTCCTTTTTTATCATATTTCCCATACTCAAATTTCTTTCCGTCCCTGAAATAATATTTCCATTCACCAACCTTCACTCCACTTGCATAAACACCTTCCGCCTTTAGCTGTCCATTGTCGTAATACTCTTTCCAGGGTCCTTCCTGTTCATCAGCTACATCAATGGGACCGGAAGCAACAATTCTCCCGCTATCATACACATCAGCTTTTTCAGGTTTCCCGGTTGTATCATACATCCGGTGCATACCAAAAGGAACACCATCTTTATATGGGCCGGATGATTGAACCACTCCATTAGAATAATAAACAGACCTAATATCGAGCTTTGCCAACTCCGGCGGATTTAATTGCAATACATCATTTATATATTTTTCCACTGTGAGCAGTTCACCCTTTTCATTGTATGTTTTAAAATAACCTTCCCGCTTACCATCAATATAAGTGCCTTCCCACTTAACGGTTCCATCAGCAAAAAAGGTTTGCCATAAGCCTTCTTTACGGCCTTCGGTATTAAGTTGGTTTATCCTGATAATCTTCTTGATGAATCCACCTTTATAAATAATAATACTGGTAATTAATGAATCCTTATTAAACTGCAAAGATTTTCCTTCGGCAAGCCCATCCTTAAAAAACTTCATCTGAAATAATTTTCCCCCATCATAATAATAGGCTTCTCCCTGCAAAGTATCACTCACATAATTCTCCTTTGATGCAAGCATCCCTTTTGAACTATCTTTCAATAAAGGTTTGTAGGTATACTTCAAGCCTGTTTTCTTTCCTCCCTGGTAAGTATATATCAAATAAAGTAATCCTTTCTCCGTATAAAATTTCCATAAACTGTCCAGCTTAAAATCTTTCCGGTTTCCTTCGGATTTCAATTTACCATTTTCATAATAATTTTTCCAGTAGCCGTCCGGTTTCCCATTCCGGATAGTTCCTTCGCTGGCTATCTTCCCATTGGGATAATACAATTTATTGTAACCTTCTTTGGTTTCTTGTGCAATGGAAACCAAAGGCAAACAGATTACTGTACAAAACAGTATCACCGCTTTTAATATATTTTTTTTACTTAATTTCATTTTCTATGGACAGTCTGTAGCACGTAAAGTTTATCTTTAAAATCTTACGGTACAAAATTACTCATCTTTTCCATAATCGCTTTTTCCATATTCATTAACAGTATTAACATATACTTTTTTTAAAATCTATTGTTGTTATAGTATAGGTATGTTAATAGGTTAATAAGATGTTTGAATTTGCGATTGTTGAAAAGAATGTGTACTTGAATTAACAAAATTATGAAATGTAGTTAGACTTAAAGTTATTGAAAGATAGATAAATACAAGTTAATTAACATAGTGTTAATATAGAATTAACAATGCGAATTGTTCGTAAGTAAGAAGGTGTAAAAAGGAGAAAAAATGTTAATGGCGGACTCATTAAAAAATATAATTGGTGATAAGTAAATAGAATTTTGTCAAAGTCACGGGATATTGACAATAAGAGAAAGAAACGAACAAAAACATAACAAAGAAAATGTGCTTATTAACATTAAAAGTTGATAAAAGATGCAGAAAGCTCTCTTTTTTTGCGTTTATTAAAAAATGGAGATGTAACTTTGCTTTCCAATTAGAGCATTAATATATAATGAAGGTAGCAATTGGCAGTGACCATGTGGGTTTTACACTTAAAGAGGCACTTAAGGTATATTTACAGAATAAGGGTTTTGATGTCAAAGATTTCGGGACGTATTCAGAAGAACGTGCCGATTACCCTGACTATGCCCACCCGGTTGCCAAGGCTGTTGAAACAAATGAAGCAGATAGGGGGGTACTTATATGCGGAAGCGGGAACGGAGTCAATATGGCAGCCAATAGGCACCATGGTGTGCGTTCAGCTCTCTGCTGGAATGAGGAGGTTGCCAAATTAGCCCGCCAGCATAACGATGCCAACATTATTGCCTTACCAGCCCGCTTTATGGATGAGAAAGAGGCAGAAAAATGTGTGGATGTATTTTTTACTACAGACTTTGAAGGAGGCAGGCATACAGGAAGAGTTAAAAAAATAGACGAGTAAAGTATATATATGGCATCAGCAGTAGTGGAAAAATTTATGGAGGATACTGAAAAGCGAGCATCTGATGCAGAACACAAGAGAAAGTTACTATTCAATATTTCCCAGTACGATAAAAAAGTAATAGTAGGCAAGCAGCAATACTCGAATCTACCGGCAGCCAAGAAAAAAGCCTCGGGGATAAAAACCAAGGTAATTGAAAACCTCGAAAAGTATTTGGTAGAATTCGAGACCAATGTTAAAAAGAATGGGGGAAAAGTAATATGGGCTCCGGATGCAGAATATGCGATGAAGGAGATAACGGATATTCTGAAGAAGGCAAATGCTAAAATGGTGGTGAAAGCAAAGTCAATGGTAACCGAGGAAGTAGAGGTGAACCATATTTTAGATAAGCACCATATAGAAAGTTTAGAGACAGATTTGGGGGAAGTGATCCAGCAGATGGATGGGGAGCCTCCTTACCATATTGTTACTCCTGCCATGCACAAGTCGAAGGAAGATGTGGCAAAACTTTTCCATGAAAAGAAAGGTACTCCGATAGATTATACTCCCCAACAGGTTACTGCCTATGTAAGGAAAATGCTCCGGGAAAAATACCCCCAGGCTGACGCAGGTATTACGGGCGCCAACTTTTTGATTGCAGATATTGGGGGAGTAGCGGTATCTGAAAACGAAGGCAATGCTTATATGTCTATCGCCTTCCCGAAGATTCATATTGCCATTGCAGGAATAGAAAAGCTTATTCCCTCGCTCGCCGATGTTGATTTGTTTTGGCCCCTGCTTGCCACGCATGGCACGGGACAGAGGGTAACTGTATATAACAATATACTAACAGGTCCACGCCAGCAGGGCGAAGTAGACGGCCCTGAGGAAATGTATGTAGTACTATTGGATAATGGACGCACTAATTTATTAGCGCGCAAAGAGCAGCGCCGTGCCCTTAATTGTATACGTTGCGGGGCTTGTTTGAATGCTTGTCCCATCTATAGAAATATTGGGGGCCATGCCTATGGTACAACCTACAGCGGCCCCATAGGTTCTGTAATTACGCCCAGTATGAGTGGGATGAAAGAGTTTAAACACCTTAGTTATGCTTCCTCACTTTGTGGAAGATGCACGGAGGTTTGCCCCGTGGAGATAGATATACATAAGTTGCTGTTACTAAACCGTAGAGATTCGGTGGAGGAAAAATTTACTACCCGCAGCGAAAATACCATATGGAGATTTTGGAGAAAAGCGATGCTCAAACGCAGCCGTATGGAGAGGGGAGGGGCCTTCTTCAAAAACCTTATGATAAAACGGTTTTTCAAAACCGCCTGGGGAGAACGCAGAACCTTACCAATTGTGGCGCCTAAGTCCTTTAACCAAATGTGGAAGGATAGGAAAAAGGGGAAGATATAAAACGAAATATTTATCGGATTTTTCATAAAAATTACGTAACAGTACCTGACTCAAAAAAATAGTACTTTTGACGCCCTTTAAATTTTAGATAAAATAGGTGCAAAAGAATGTTGGGGTGGGTATGTTTGGAATTTTCATGAAAAAAAGGGCAGCTTTATTAATCCTGTTGTTACTGGCTGCTTTCGGTGTGGAGGCACAAAATGGTGCGAATGGCAAAATCACGGGTAAAATAGTTGATTCATCTACCGGGCAACCTGTTCAATATGCATCTGTGAGCCTGGTTCTGCAAAGTGAAAATAAAGAAGTGAACGGAATTACCACCGATGAAAAAGGTGCGTTTGAATTAACGAATGTTCCCGAAGGTACTTATAAACTGCTTGCTTTCTTCATAGGTTACAAAACCGGGACATGGAGCAATATTGTAATAAGCAAGGCAAATCCAAAGATGGATTTGGGCACTATAAAACTGGCAAGCACGGCAGCTAAATTGAAGGAGGTGACCATAGCAACCGATAAAAATACGGTCGAATATAAGATTGATAAAACAGTATACAATGTAGATAAGGATATGACCTCGCAAACGGGCGTTGCTACCGATGTGCTGAAAAAAATACCCGAAGTGGAGGTGGATGTAGATGGCAATGTGGAATTGCAAGGAAATGCAGACATCCGTTTTTTAATTAATGGCAAACCTTCCACAGTGTTTGGAAATAATTTGGCAGATGTGTTGCAATCTATTCCGGCAAGCCAAATACAAAGCATAGAGGTAATTACCAGCCCCGGTGCCAAATACGATGCAGAAGGAACCGCAGGGATTATAAACATTATACTTAAAAAGAATAGGGCAGAAGGCATACATGGAAACACGTCCTTGTCAGGAGGCACCAGGCTTGAAAATGGTTCTTTTAACCTTGATGGACGGAAAGGTAACTTTGGTGCACATGCCTATGTTAGCGGGAATGCCCAGTTAACATCTACTACTATTAATAGTTTGAACCGGACAGGTCAGGACACGGGCTCAACGTCTTCGCAGTTAAATCAAAATGGTACCAGTAATTTTAGGAGAGAAGGGTATCAAACCGGAGTGGGTATTGACTGGGAAATCTCATCGAAAGATAATATCAATGCAGACTTTGGGTATAATTATTTTTCGAATAACAGTGTTGGAATAACCAACAGCGCAACAATATTAACGGGCCCGTCAGGGAATATACTTTCTGACATGAGTGATATTATAAACGGTTCCAGTAATTTCCACCAGCAAACGGTAGACGGAGATATAGCCTACAAACGCACATTCAATAAAAAAGACCAGGAACTGAATGTTTTACTTACCACTTCCAGCACAAACAATTATTCATACTATATGCAAACCCAGCAGGCTATGGCAAATGATTCTATAGTAAGTAGTTCGTATGCTAATAATCCCGGAGTCTCAAAAGAGACAGACATATCGGTAGATTATACCCAACCTGTGACGGATGATATTTTGATTGAAACCGGAGCTAAAACCCAATTACAAGATATAACAAGTACTTCAAATGTATACTTGCTGGACCCATTATCGGATGACTACAGTTATAGCAATACCCAATCTTCATCATTAGAGTACAAAAGCAATATATATGCGGGGTACCTTTCCAGTGATTTTAAATTATTTAAATGGCTGAATGTAAAGACAGGTATCCGGTATGAATATACGAATATAAATGCAACCTATTCGACATCGGGAAATGTGAATATACAGCCTTACGGAACATGGGTTCCCTCTGTTGCATTTTCCCATGCTTTTAAAAATAATCAAACACTTAAACTTACCTATTCCCGCCGCCTTCAACGGCCGGGATACAATAGTTTGAATCCCTTTATCAATGCCGGGGATCCTCAAAATATTACAGCCGGAAATCCTGCTCTGCAACCCGAAATCGGCGACAAAATAGAACTGGGCTACAATAAATTTCTTGATAAGGGAGGCAATATTAATTTGACCCTGTTTTATCGTGACAATACACACGATATACAACCCTATACAACCTATTACCCTGCCTACAAAATAGGGGATTCCACCTATACCAATGTTTCCCTAACAGTGCCTGAAAATATTGGGCATGAAACAAATATCGGGCTCAATATTTTTGGGTCGATACCGGTAAAGAAAAAATTCAATATACGTACCAATCTTTCATTTTACCAGCGGTATATTAGCACAGGCTTGAGTACGGGTGGCAATATAAGCGGCTTTAACTATCGCCTCAATATGAATGCCACATACCAGTTCAGCAAAACATTGAGTGCTGAGGCCTTTGCGAATTACAATTCTACACGAATTAATGCCCAGGGAACATATCCTGCCTTTTTTACCTACAATTTTGCTATTCGTAAACAGCTTTTCAATGAAAAGGCCAGTCTGGCAATTACGGCAACAAATCCTTTTAATTATTATGTTAGCCAGACAACCAACCTTTCAGGGCAGAATTTTGCTCTACTCATTGGACGGCAATTGCCATACCAGTCATTTGGATTTAACTTTACATATAAATTTGGAAAATTAGAATTCAAAAAGGAAAAGGAAGTGGAAGACCCGAACTTAAACCCTCCCCAGGACAACTAATATAAGGGAGGGCGTACCAGGTTCTATTTTATCACCACGAACTTTTTAGTTTCTACCGTATTTCCCGATTGGAAGAGCATATAATAATTGCCCGGCTGCAAGCCATCAGCCGTAAAAATCTCTTTATGATTGCCTTGTATTTCTCCTATTTCTTTTCTCGACACCATTCTTCCAAAAATGTCAAATACGGTAAAGGTTGTTAACCCGCCTTGCGAAAGGTTAAAACTAACTGTGTAAGATTGCTCTACAATACTGGGGTATAGTAAAACGTTGCTGGAAGCAATGGATGGTGCTATAGTTTTTGTAGCTGTAATCTGTTCTCCAACGGTATTAAATTCAGCGGCCACATGCCCCGGTGTCCCCCAAGCTGCTACTCTGAATAGTTTTACGTCGGTAAGGTCCGGAGCCATATCCGTAGGCGGATTGGTGCGTACGGCACGCAGTTGCGAGAGTTCTTCCAATATGGAAGTTGAATCAGGCAATACATTATGCACTTTGCTCACTACCACATCTAACGGCAAACCATTGATGCCTGTGTTACCAATGAAATCAGTATTGGCGCCCGGTGCCGTGGAATCTTGCCAGGTTGAATCGGTAGTGGAGCCTATTTTATTGCTGGCGCCCCAATCGTTATAACCGCTGAACACGTTGCAATTGGTGCCATTGCCAAGCAAGGGCATATAGGCTTGAGGTTCATTGTTAATATGATTCAATAATAGGGTTAGTGTTCCGCTAAAATTATCGGTGTTTAGCATGGGAAGTTTTGATGAAAGCAGGTTCCAGGACATACAGGCAATGGATAATTTTCCGGAGGTGTTGCTGAGATTTACCAGTCCGCTGGTGCGCGCCCAGTCACCTTCGTTCCACATTCCTTCGGCATCTATTCTTCCCCCATTAGTAACATTAAAAATGTTTTGGCAATCGCCTGTAGCTCCGGCAAGCAATGATATTTGCCCGTTGGTGTTTCCACCCGAAGATAATATGGGGCCACCGGTGGCCTCTACCATAGCAGTGTTACCATAGCCGGGGTAAAAGCAAATCATGGTTATGTCGCTATTTTCAATTTGATTAGCCCAAAGGCCAATGCTGCAAGGCTGTGTCCATTGGGGTCCACCGGCATTAAACTGGTCGCCGAAAATACGCCCTCCAATTTGATCCGCGCCTTCTATAGTTAAGGCCTCGGGGCCTGAATATGACGCGTAAGGAACATTTAGCAACAAATCCTTTATAGTAAGCCTGCTGGGCCCTTTGCAGAGCATTAATGGGCCTGCTGTTTTACCCGACCATGCCAAACTAGTGGTTGCATTGGTACCGGTTCCCAGTCCATCGCCAATTATTTGCATATCGCTATTGGCAGGTATTGTAAGGGTGGTATCCACGTTGAAGAAACCAAATGGGATATGCACCACAGGTTTGCTGCCCAGTGGAAGAAGCGCTGCAGAATCTATTTTCGATTGTATTTCTTTGGCGTCGTTCCCTGTCTTTTTTAGTACATCAAATATCTGACGGTTATGGTTTTGCGGAGTACCAGGCAATTTTATTGTATCAGGAAATGGTATGGCAGTGGTATCTACCACCGAATTATCGAGAGGATAATATTGTCCCCATGCTTCATCGGCAGCCGAAACAAAACCGGCAGGATTTTTTGTTAAATCAGTATTGGAAGCATCCAGCAGAGTAAGTTCACTTACTTCAAACCATTGCTGATAGGTATTAACACCCCCATTTTCGAAGCCCGGGTTAAGAGCCAGGTTGGTATGAGATAAATTCTCAACAAATGAAAAATTATCGTACCAAACGGTACCTGCGCTGCTTGCTAAATAGTCGTCTTCAAGGAAAAGCTGTGCACTTGCTGCATTGGAAGGTGCTGTGACTGTTTTGGAATAATAGGTCCATCCATTAGTCCCGGTTATAATACCTATGGTATCGCTCTTTACATATCCCAATGGTATGGCTCCTGGCCCGGGAGGAGTAGACTGGGTATACCACAAAACCAATATGTAGGCATGGGTAGTAATGGCATTGCTCTTCATCCATCCGGAAGCTGCATAGGAACTATCGGCGTGGATTTTTATGTCCTGGTAAACATACCTGGGGAACATGGCCAATACCATTTGCTCGCAATAGGTCCCGCTTTGGGCACCAGTGTTTACCACAGAACGGCCTCCAAAATACTGGCTGCAATTCCAAGGCCATTCATTAGGGAGTGCATCCAATTCATACATGCTGTAAGCACCGGGCTTTTTAATGCTATAGGATATAGGATTACCGCCCCCGGTAAAGGTTTGCCCCGTTTCAACATCAAGTGTATCCCATGTAAATCCCCAATTGTTGGAGGCAAGTAATTGAAAATTGAGCGGAGAATCTCCGTTATTGCTTGGAGGAGCCGAAACAGTGTATTTAATAGCTTTTCCGGTAGTGCCGTGCGGACAATTCCATTTAACGCCAAAGGGTTGAATTTGTGTTGCAAAGCTGGTAGCGGGATTACCGTCAATGGCTTTTTCTACCTGTTTGCCTATGTTAAAATTGCTGCCGAAACCATGGTCCCAGGTATCATATTGAGGTTGAATGGGCCAGTCGCTCCATTTGGAATTGATTTTGGATACAGTATTTCCTATGAACATATTACTGGTATTAGTTCTCACAGGCGCCAACGAATCTTTTGTAGCACGAATAATATTATCAAGCATTACAGTGCTGCTTCCGGCGTTTGTATAAAATGAATCAACATTGCTATAGATCTTATTTCCTCTTTGGTAGTTTTCATACCCGTTGTAAAAGCATTTTGAATTGATGGATATGTTATTTACTACGGCATTTTTGTAAGGAGAAGAGTTTATATCGCATATAGTAGAGCGCACAAAAACATTGTCATAAATTTGACAATAACCTATGCATTGCTGAATGGCAAATCCGCAATCTTGGAAATAGCACCACCATACCCATTGGTCGAGGCTGTTCCAGTCGCAACTGGCTATGCCACTTTCACAGCCGATGAATTTACACCGAGTGATGGCATTTTCGGCTTGCCCGTAGTTAGGCGCACTAAAATCAAGCCCTATGGCATTTTTAAAATCTTTAAATACTAAATCACTAAATTCGCAATGAGTGGAAAACGAGCCTGTTTTGAATATACCCCTGTAAGCATTATTGTTTCCCTCAAAAGTGAGGCGGCAAACTCTAAGGTACCAGCCTTGCAAGTTAAACATGGCAGCTCCCGAATGTCCGGGTGTTGAAAGGGAGGGCCCTTTCCATGAAATGATAGTAGTAGCGGGGTCTTCGCCTATGATTGCCATATCTGCATAGTCGCCACCTGGGTTGTATAAAGAATCATTTATGATATATGTTCCTGCCGGGAAATAAAGGACATTGAAGCTGTCTTTAGAGGAATTTCTTAATGCCTGTAGAGCAGCATTAATTGCAGGGGCATCGTTTGTTATACCATCACCTTTTGCGCCAAAATCGGTTTTTACATTTTTCCAGCTTTTAAAAGGCCCGGAAAATTCTTCACCAGTTTGATAATAAGAAATTACCTGGGAATATCCTGTTGTGAAAACACCACAAAGAATGCAAACAAACAGCAGAACAGTAATTTTTTTCATAGAGTGGCGTATTATATATAAAACAACAAATTTTAAGACAAAAAGCAAATCTTAATAAAAAGTTAATTAACCTTGTTAGCCTAAACGGAAGACAAACAACAATCGTTGGGGCAGAATAAGAAGGGTATCGTAGTCTTGCTGTAAAACAACTAATAAGGTTTGTTATAGAAGTAGTTTTTAATGAGATATACATAAATAAATAAGGCAGCCATTTCGGACTGCCTTATTATACATTAACCTATTTGTTGAGCCAAGAGGCTGTAAATAAAACTTTTAACGTTGAACGGCCAACTTGCCTTCACCTATTATATTTCCGCCATCAGCAACAATTCTATATAAATAAATTCCATTGGGTTGGGAACTTAAGTTAATAGTGTTGATAGCCCCATTAGGATTTTGAGGTGAGCTGGTATATACTTTTTCTCCCAGTATGTTATATACTTCTACAGTATTTACCTTGAGGCTTGTATTCTTCATTGCAATAGTAAATATGCCGTTGGACGGGTTCGGATAAACCGTTATTTGTGCATGTTCCGCAGATACAGAAGAAACACCTGTAGTCAAGCCTGATAGTTTACGGACAACTTGATTGTCAGCATCTGAAATATAGAGAACAGTTGCATAACCCGCCGTATCGTAAGCAACTCCCGAAGGAGAGTTTAATTCAGCAGCGGTAGCAGGTCCTCCGTCTCCGCTGTATCCTCCTCCAAAGGCGTTATTTCCGGCAACAGTAACTATATTGTTGCTATCTCCTGTTTTCACCATCCGGATAACCTCGTTACCGGCATCAGAAATAAATATATTACCATTTCCAAAGCAAACTCCGGAAGGGTGATTTAATTGGGCAGCAGTAGCAGCTCCACCGTCTCCGCTATAACCATGTCCCAGCTTATTATTTCCGGCACAGGTGGTAATGGTTCCCGAAGAGCTTACCTTACGGATAACATTATTGTTATTGTCTGCTACATAAACATTTCCTGAATTATCGCATCCAACACCCCAAGGATAAGCCATTTCAGCAGCCGTAGCAGCTCCACCGTCTCCACTATAACCCAGGTTGTTGTCGCCTGCATAAGTAGTAATAGTTCCTGAAGGGCTTACTTTTCTGATAACATAGTTGTTATAATCTGCAATATAAAGATTACCGGAAGCATCCACTGCCACTCCATTCGGAGAAGCTAATTCAGCAGCGGTAGCAGGTCCTCCATTTCCACTGTATCCACCATTGTGTGGAATCCCGGCATAGGTACTTATTATTCCGGAAGTATTTACTTTTCTTATAATGTTATTGCCTTTATCTGCTATATAGAGGTTACCGGAAGCATCTACTGCAATTCCGCTAGGGCCGTTTAATTCAGCAGCGGTAGCAGGTCCTCCATCGCCTCCGTAGCCGGCAGCATATGAATTATTTCCCGCTACAGTAGTTATAATTCCTGCTTTGGTAACTTTTCTTACAATGTTATTATTTAAATCGGCGATATACATAGTATGAGCAGAACCAATAGCAACCCCATTAGGAGTATGTAATTCGGCAGAAGTGGCTTTTCCTCCGTCCCCGCTATAACCTGCTCCGAGAGTATCATTTCCCGCAACCGTACCAATAATTGTTTGGGCAGAAAGTGTAAATGATAAGAAAAATAACCCCGTAGTCGCAACTATTAAACGCTTGTAACCAGCGCGGGAAGAAGTTGAAGTAAAAAGTGTTTTTGTAAATAGGTTTTTCATACTCGTAGAGATTAAAAGTTTGATGCAAATATAGAAAGAAAATCTAACTTACACATAGTAGGTTAAAATTTTATTTGCCTGTGTTTCAATGCACTTTTGTAAAATAGGGGGAAGCATAGAGGAGTTATTAACATCTCCGTTCCTTAAAAAGCTGAATTTAATTTATTGTTGAAAGTAGTTTGGTTCACTCGACACAGAAGGTTCGTTTTACTTTGAAAATGAGCAGATAAGTAGTTAAATTAGGATTTTATGGATGTGGTAGTATAGTGCGGACAAAATACCACTACCCTGCTCATTCTGTTTGAGCAGGGTTCGCTTAACACATGGGTCTTACAAACATTTATTTGTTCGGCACAAAAAATAACGGAATACAATCTCTGCTTTGAAACGCCATTACTTGCTATTTGCAGATGGCTTTTTAGCTTTGGAAGAGAGCCGTTCAATTCCTTTATTCAATCGAAGTAGCATGGACTGTGCAATTAACGAGAAATATTTTTTGCTGATGGCTTCAGGATTATTCTCATTAAAGGGAAAATAGGTGTTTAATATTCCTTTAGTTATATATTGTTTTTGCATATTGACAATAGAATAGTGTACCACAACTTCTCTTCTGAAATTGCTTTGGGAAAGATCACTTGTAGTCTCGTTAGGAATATTTTTAATATCTAATTCATTTACAAAAACAAACACATCTGCATCATAGTTTTTATTGAGATAGGAAAGGAGATGTGGATTACTTATAACCACATTCATAAAACGTTTGCTGTAGTCTATGGGTACCTGTAATTGTCCATTTTGAATAAAATGAGTTTTTTGCTTTTTGAGATCAAATTCTGCATGGCTTTCTCCCGATGAATCCTGTCCCGAAACCAGGTCGTACTTGTATCCAATAGATGCATAAATGTATGGGAGTATAGTATCTGTTTTTTTCGCTTCCTGTAGCAATGATATAGTAGCATAGTCAGCCTTAAATGCAGTAAGCAATGCCATATCCATACCCGAACGGAAACTTGCCGTTATTTTGTTATAGCTAAAATGCGTAGCTGTATTTACCGCTTTGTCTATTGCACTCATAAGCATAGTAGTCTTAAGGGGCACCAATAGAATTTTATGTTTTGTACGGGCTTTGCTTTTTACCGTGTCTCCGCTATGCTGTGCATATATAGCAACAGAGAAAACCAGTAGCCTCAGGCAAAGAAATATTTTCCGGGATGTTTTAAACATCTTTATTTATGGAGAAGCCTGCCTATATCAAGGCCGTTAGCATAAATAATAACGGTAAGCAGTAAAAGCATGCCTGCCCATTGTGCATATTCCATCACTTTTTCATTAGGCTTGCGCCCCGTTATCATTTCATAGAGCAGGAACATCACATGCCCCCCGTCCAATGCCGGAATGGGTAGAATATTTACAAAAGCAAGCATGATGGAGATAAGAGCAGTAAATAGCCAAAAATGACCCCAATCCCACACTTTTCCATATCCTTTAGCAATGGTAATAAAGCTCCCTATTTGTTTATGGGCACCTTTAACGGTAAAAATAATGTTAAGCTGGATGGCAAAATTCTTTACTGTAGCAAATGCCATATGAATACCTACCGGGATAGATTGCAGTAATGAGTAATTTACATGAACATAGTTTACCGAATCAGGTTTCGCAAAGAAGCCCAGTTTGCCATCATCATCTATATGTGCTTGTGATGAACGTGTTTGTCCGTTAGGAGAAAGTATAGTTAGCGAGACGTCCTTATTTTTAAACTTTTGGAGAGTTGTTGTGAAGGGTTGATAGTAAAGTGTATTTACAGTGTCTACGCGTGTAATCCGGTCTCCCTTTTTTATTCCGGCTTTTTCAGCTGCGGAGCCTACTGCCACAGAATCTACACTAAACGGAATGAGGTAGTCAATAAATCCTTTAGCATCACCTAAAATTCCTGCATAATCAGTTTCAGAAATGGGCAGGCTTACTCTTTTCCCTGCCCTCAATACTTCTACTGATTTAGCTTTTCCAAAAATAATATCCTGGGTAATCGAATCGAAACGGGTAACCGTTTTTCCATTCACCGCGACAATAGTATCTGTACTTCTTAGGCCAATTTTCGTAGCTAATGAATCGCAATAGAGTCCATATTTAATATTCTTAATGGGCAGATAGGAAGTGCCATTTATAAAAGAAAGGGAGGAGTAAATAACAATACCTAATAGCAAATTGACAGTTACACCCGCAATCATTACAATTAATCTTTGCCATCCCGGTTTCGAGCGAAACTCCCATGGTTCAGGAGGCAGTTTCATCTGTTCCTTGTCCATAGATTCGTCTATCATTCCCGAAATCTTTACATATCCTCCGAGAGGCAGCCATCCAATACCATATTCTGTGTCTCCCTTTTTGTATTTAAAAATAGAAAACCAAGGGTCAAAAAAGAGGTAAAATTTTTCTACACGTATCTTGAATAAACGAGCTGCTAAAAAATGGCCTGTTTCGTGTAATAAGATTAAGATAGAAAGACTAAGAAGAAACTGCGAAATTTCGACGAGGGTACCCATAGTTAAATTGCAAAAGTGACAAAGTTACCCTAATTTTTATTCTAACAGGAATGTATTTATTTTCCCCCGGATTTCTTTGCAATTTCATGCTTGTAAAGCCTTATTTTCTTCTCTTACCCGAATTGATAATACAACCAAATTGAGTACACTAAAAATAAGGGCTGTGTAATACAAATGAAATATAAGTGGAATAATAGCAATTTCAGCAACTACAATTAAATAATTAGGATGTTTTAAATATTTATAAGGGCCGGTTTTTATAGGGGGTGTATTGGCAATGCGATAAATTTTTGTGTTCCAGAATACTCCCAAGGATAAAATAACCCAAACCTTGAAGAAAATAAGGATAAAATAGAAAATGAGTAAAAATGGATTGCAGGATTCGGATGGTGTTACACAATATTCAAAAATCAATGAAACAAAGAATAAAATATGGAGAGCTACAATAATCGGATAATGTTTTTTCCCGTATTCTACGGCATTATTTTCAAGCAGCCATTTCTCATTTTGTTTTGAAAGAAGCAATTCTCCTATACGGAGAAGAATAACAAATGAAATAAAAAGAATAAAAGCCATCTTACTTGTTGTTCATCTTCAATAACGCCATCTCACTCGAAAAACCAGGCCCCATTGCTACCATTAGACCATATCCGTTTTCAAAACCTTCGGAAAAAAACTTTTCGAATACATATAAAACTGTAGGCCCCGACATATTACCGTTGTTGATCATTACTTCTCTTGTGTTTTTCAAAAAATCACCGTTCACTGTCAATGCCTCTTGATAGGCTGCTAGTACTTTCTTGCCTCCGGGATGAAAGATAAAATTCTTTATGTCCGCAATAGTGAGTTGTTGCTTTTCCAAAAAAGAAGAAATATCACTATAAATGTTTTTGGTAATAATGGTTGGGATGTCCTGAGAAAATAAAACTTTAAATCCTTCATCGCAAAATTCCCAGCCCATTACATCCAGTGTATCATAATAGAGTTTGCTTTGGGAGGCCATTATGCTTATTGCATTTTTTGTTTTGGTAGTACGATTGTCACCCACAATAATGCAAGCAGCTACTCCATCGGAAAACAGGCTGGAACCTATAAAATTACTCTTACTATAGTCATTTCTTAAAAAAGTGAGAGAACATAGTTCCACTGATACAAGTAGTACTACTGCATCCGGATTTTCCTTTGCCAACACATTCGCTTTTGAAAAACCGGCAACCCCGCCTGCACAGCCCAATCCGAAAATGGGTGTACGGCGAATGGTGGGGCTCAAATGCATTTTATTAATAATGAGTGCATCTATGCTGGGTGTAGAAAGCCCCGTAGTGGAAACAAAAATAATGTCGGTTATTTCTTCCTTTTTTATGTGTGCAGAAGCTATGCACTCTTCAATGGCTTTTACAGAGTACTTCAAAGATGTTTGTATGTATTCCAGATTTTGTTCCCTGAAAGTATGTGGGTTAGTATAATAGTCAAGAGGCTTACAAAAATTCCGGGTTTTTATTTCCGTATTATCAAAAGCACCCGACATTCGTTCTACCTGTGGAAAGGAAGATATAAATATGTCTTTGGCGCATTGTTTTACTTGTTCCTGCGCAACCTTAAAGGGGAAATCAATTTTTGATATGGCTGCTAATAAAGGCATTGTCTTGTAATTACGTAATTTTATTTTTACAGGAACAGGGTAGGATAGAGAGTAATATAGAGTACATTAATTGTAATTTGGTTGGTAGTTATACAAATTTACAGACATTTCAAGCGTAAAGTAACGTAAAAGAAAAGCAATAAACAACTATAATTATGGTGCTTATAGTTTGCGACACTTATCCCAATTATTGTGACGAAAGATTAATCTCGAAGTAAAATATCCGATAGCTGCCCCCATCAATATATCAGAACCCCAATGATAGTTGCCATTAATACGCCCTAATGCAGTTACAGTAGCAAGACTGTACGCCGCGATAGGAATAATGATTGGGCGAGGATACTCAAGAGCAATCATAGTGGCAGTGGAGAATGCTAAGGTTGTATGTTCAGAGGGATAAGAATCGTATGAAAGATTTCCCGGTCCGGACCAATTTTTGGGATTATTAACTTCATAAGGGTCATGGCGTCCGGTGAGGGCTTGCAGAACAAATGTAGTGGCCCCGCTTATAACTACTGATTTAGCAGTAAGCATAGCCATATGTTTTATATGGTTATTGTGTGAAATACATCCAACCAAATAGCTAGTTCCTATTATAATACCCGGGTAAAGCCCATCTCCAAAAGGGTCTCCTATATTATCTTCGATAAAATTGGTTGTAGAATTACGGTGTTGTTGAGCATATGATTGCAAATTTTTATCTCCGCCTCCAAATATCATTCCGCATTCGACTATGGCTATAGTTCCACAGGTCAGCCATTGAGTGGTATTCCAATGAAAAGGAGCAACAGCCTGGTCGTGGGCATCAAATATGCCCGAATAGATATAATATTTATCGAAGCGTGTGGGATGTAAAGAATCCTGAGATTGTGAAAAAACTTTTAGGGGAGATTGAAATAGAAGTAAGAAAAGAATAAAAGAAAGGAGTTTCAAAAGAGGTAAATATTTTTATGCTAATTATAAAATATTCAATATTTTGTAAGAATATGCTATTTTCTACAAATCTACCACTTTATTTCAACACCAATTGCACGGTATACCGGCTGCGTTGTTCAAGCAGAATATTTCTATCTTTTGAAACCTTATCAATGGTAGCCTGGTCATAATAACGGATAGTGAATAGCTCCACATTATCATTATATAAAACCCTGTAATTACCTTGAAAAGATTGGAGTAATCCGGGCAATTTTCGTGGATCACTATCAAAGCATACCGAAAAGTTGATAGCAGAATGCTGCATCATATTCAATTTTACTTTGTGTTTGGCAAATGAGTCGAATATAAAACTTAGGTTTTCTTCTGCAATAAATGAAAAATCTTTTGGCGAGAGGGATAATAACACTTGCTCGGTTTTAGAAATAAAGCAGGGAACCGGAAGTTTGGTAATTGCTCCATCTATGCGTGTGCCTTCCTCTTCAGGCGAAAGAAAAGATTTTACAAAAAGTGTGATATTTTTATTTTGCAATGGTTTTATAGTCTTAGGATGTATTACCGATGCCCCATAATAAGCAAGTTCTATAGCATCCTGGTAACTGAGTTGATTAATCTTCACAGCATCTTCAAATTTCTTGGGGTCAGCGTTCATTACACCAGGCACATCTTTCCATATTGTAACCGATTCGGCATTGGTACAATGAGCAATAATGGCAGCAGTATAGTCAGAACCCTCCCTTCCCAATGTGGTTTTTTTCCTGCTCCCTGATTGCCCTATAAATCCTTCTGTAATTATAATGTTTGCATTTTCAAAAGCAATAGGAACATTCTGGTCAAAATACTTTTTTGATTTTGTAAAATCAACCCTGGCCTCCCTGAAATTGTTATCTGTCCAGATATTAGAACATGCATTAAACCATATATTAGGGATGCCCTCATCAGAAAGATAAGAACCCAAAATACGAGACGAAAGAAATTCTCCATAAGAAACCAGTTGGTCATATCGCTCGTCGTAATTATCAGCAGGGTATTCTTTTACGGTTTCTCGTAATTCAGCAAAAACCTTATTTAGAGTAGATATAGTTTGCTCTTTCCATCGCCTGGTTATACAGTCTTTGGCTATGCTATAATGATAGTCTTCAATCTCTTTTATTAATTTTTCTGCCTCCAAATCATTTAGTTTGGGTACCAATATCTCAAGTGCATTGGTAGTTTTTCCCATAGCAGAAACAACCACTATAAGCTGCCCGGGAGTTGATTCCAGTATATTACCAACCCGTTTTACTCCCTGTGCATCTTTCACCGATGCCCCGCCGAACTTAAATACCTTCATCTATAACTTTAGGTTATTGAGTTCAGCTTCATAAAGCGTACAGTTCATCCATTCTTTACTAAAAACAGTACTGTATTTTTTATAAAATTGAATAGCAGGCTCGTTCCAATGGAGCACCTGCCAGTCTATTTTACGCACGTTCATCTCTTTGCAAACTTTTATAACTTCTTCGAACAATTTCCCCCCGATGCCATACCTCCGGTAGGATTCGCTTACAATAATATCGTCCAGGTAAATGGCTTTCCCTTTCCAGGTGGAATACTTTGTGTAATAAAGTGCCATACCTACTATGTTACCCTCCGTTTCCGCTACAAAAGCGCGATAAATAGCATTAGGTCCAAACCCGTCTTCCTCCATCTCCCGGAGTGTAACAACAACGGCTTCTGGCTCCTTTTCATAGGTTGCCAACTCCTTTACCAGCCTTAATATATCGGCAACATCGCCTTTAATAGCTTTACGTATGATATAGTTCATATATGCTTAATATACAGAAACCCCAAAAATACCTATATTTGCCGTCCAAAATTTTTGAATGACCTGCTAACATGGAAAAAGTACAAACATTAGGTGAATTTATCGTTGAAAGACAGGACGATTTTTTATATGCCAAGGGAGAACTTTCAAGGCTCCTCAGCGATATTGCCATTGCTGCTAAAATTGTTAATAGGGAAGTAAATAAGGCAGGTTTAGCCGGCATACTGGGTGAAACCGGGGAGCAAAATGTTCAGGGTGAAAAGGTTAAAAAGCTGGATATTATAGCTAATGAGCAATTTATTGCTGCTTTGAGCGTGGGTGGTGAATGCTGTGCCATTGCATCGGAGGAAAATGAAGAAATTATTACCGTTGATAACGCGGTATCGAAAGGGGCCAAATATGTAGTTGCTTTGGACCCACTGGATGGCTCATCGAATATTGACGTAAATGTTTCCGTAGGTACTATATTTTCAATTTATCGCCGGATTAGCCTTTCCGGTCCCGGCAAACTGGAAGATTTCTTACAGCCTGGCACTGAACAGGTGGCGGCTGGGTATGTTATTTATGGCTCATCTACTATGATGGTATATACCACAGGCAAAGGAGTAAATGGATTTACATTAGATCCTTCCATTGGTGAGTTTTGCCTTTCGCATCCCAATATGCAAATTCCTAAAAAAGGGAGAACTTATTCCATAAATGAGGGCAACTATGTTCACTTTCCAGAAGGAGTAAAGAAATTCATTAAATATTGCCAGGAGGAAGATATGGCTACAAGTCGTCCATTTTCTTCCCGTTATATAGGTTCTGCTGTAGCTGATGTTCACCGTAACCTTATTACCGGTGGGGTATTTTTATATCCTACCACATCCGCATCTCCAAAAGGTAAATTGAGACTAGTATATGAGTGCAACCCACTGGCATTTATTTTAGAACAGGCAGGAGGAAAAGCTACCAGCGGCTCTAAGCGCATTATGGACCTTAAACCCACTACACTTCACCAAAGAACGCCTTTATTTATTGGCTCCAGGGATATGGTGGAAAAGATTGAGGAATTGCTTGCTAAGCACTCCATCGGTAGTATTGCATAGTACTTATACACTTTTACTTAAGGCAGGAAGTATAGCAGGAGCAATCATTTGAAGATGGTTGTAGAGCCATGTGTTATGGAAATCAACCAGCGGATGATTAATTTCTTCCCCGGATTTATTTATCAGGGCAATAATAAAACTAAGTATCAACGCCCATTTTACAAACCCGAATACTCCCCCTGCAAGGTGGTTCAAAAAGCCCATTTGAAGAACTTTTATAAGCTTTTCGATTTGTTTTGATATAAAATAAATAGCGGTGAATAATAGGACAAAGAGGATAATAAAGGCAATGATAGAAATATAGGTTTGTGACAATTTATTATCAATATGGCTATTAATTAAATTGGCAACAGGTGTGTAGTATTTAATAGAAAAATAAAACACTACAACTATACCGACTAACGAGGCTAATTGTGAAATAAGGCCCTTATATAAGCCCCAACAGGTGCCCCACAAAAGTGGAACTAACAGAATGATATCTGTAGTGATCATAATGGTCAAAGATACGAGCCCTCTTAATGAAGAATCTGGCTATCTTTACACACTTATCAACCAGATAATATGGATATCGCCCTACAACAGGAATGGAAAGAATTGGTAAAAAAACTAGAGCTGACTTTTGGCGAGGGTATAGAAATAGAAGCAATAATATTATTAATTGGTATCCAGGAATTAGGCAAAGGTTATTTCAAACCTTCTAAGGACGAAAAAATGGATTTGTTGCATATTGCAACTTGCAAATTATTAGAACCTTCAGGCTATTATAAATATATGGGCAAAGATGCAGATGGCTGGCCGCAATGGGAAACGATTGCCAATGCACCTGCTCTTAAACCGGGCGAACAAAAGGAACTGATGAAAAGGGCCATCATCAGTTATTTTAAAGATAACGAAATGGCAGGAACAGAAGAATAGTACAAAATGAAAAACCCAGCGATAGAAGAACTTTATAAATTGTTTCAGCGGCATCCGGTTGTATGCACGGATACCCGTAATATAAAACCGGGCAGCCTTTATTTTGCTTTGAAGGGGGCTAATTTCAATGCAAATGAATTTGCAGCAGCAGCTATTAAAAGTGGTTGTGCCTATGCTATTATTGATGAAGAAAAATATTATTCTGATAAATGTGTGCTGGTTCCGGATGTGTTGCAATGCTTGCAAAAGCTGGCAAACCATCATCGCAAACAATTTGTATTTCCTATACTAAGTATAACAGGTAGTAATGGGAAAACTACTACCAAAGAGCTTACAGCCGCTGTCCTTTCAAAGAAATACAATACTTTGTTTACACAGGGTAACCTCAACAACCATATTGGTGTGCCACTCACATTGCTTAAACTTACTAAAGAGCATAATATGGCTGTTATTGAAATGGGCGCTAATCATGTGGGTGAAATTGATATGCTGTGCCGGATTGCAGAACCTGGTTATGGAATTATTACAAACATTGGGAAAGCCCACCTGGAAGGCTTTGGCGGGTACGAAGGCGTTATAAAAGCCAAAAGCGAATTGTACAGGTTTATTGAAGAAATAGGAGGGGAGCTATTCGTAAGTTCTGATGATGAACTATTAATGAATCTTTCTGCAGGAATAAAAAGACACACCTATGGTAAATCTGAAAATTCTGATGTGAAAGGCATGCAGGGTGGCGATAATTTTTTCGCTAAAGGAAAGATAGTAATAGGAAACAGGCAGGTGGAAGTAAATAGCAACCTGGCGGGTTCTTATAATTTCTATAACATACTGGCCGCTGCGTGCATTGCCTCATATTTTAATACAAGCCCGGAGCAAATAAAAAATGCCATTGAAGAGTATACACCTGTAAATAATCGTTCGCAGATAATTAAAAAGGGAAGCAATACCATATGGGCAGATGCCTATAATGCTAATCCCAGCAGCATGAAGACAGCTATTGAAAATTTTGCTCTATTGAATGCACCGAACAAAATATTGATACTGGGGGATATGTTTGAATTAGGTGAGGAGAGCAAAAAGGAGCATCAATCAATAGCTGATTTAATAGAACAAAATGAGGGTTGGAAAGCAGTATGTCTTATAGGAAAGGATTTTTCCAATGTAAAATCGTCTGCCACATTGTTTGCTACTTTAGATGAGTTTATAATATGGCTTTCCGAAAACCCGGTTATGGATGCAACTATTCTTTTAAAAGGGTCAAGAGGCATGCAAATGGAAAAGGTTTTAGAAAAGATACAATAAATAAACTCCTTAGAACGAATGACATGGGGTGTAAATTTGCAGGATGATTAAACCTTGTTATCTTTACTAAATCAAAACAACGAAACAACAAAAAATAAAACTGTCATGAGAACCAAAAATTTATTAGTAAGCGGTACTTTGGGAATAGCCCTTGCAGGGTTGGTTCTCACAGGATGCCATAAAAATTCAACCACTACTCCTGCTTCCACAGATAGTGATATAACCGCGGCCCAGGACGAATCAAATGCATCGTATGCGGCAAATGATACCAAAACGGTTTCAGATGCTTGTGTGCAAACCGGGGGATCAGGATTAGCCCCGGAACGCAGCCCACAGGCTATTTATTCACAACATTGCACCGTATCATGGGATACATTAAATCCTACCACCGATACCATGTATGTTAATTTCGGTGCCAGCCCCGTTCTCTGCAACGACTTAGTTTGGAGGCAGGGAGAAATAATTGTTTACTGGAATAAAGCAGCAAGCAACCACGTAAAAGTTGCCTATTTTGATTCAGGCACGACTATAAATATGACTTTCAGAGGCTATTATGTGGGAACTGTAAAAGACAGCGTGAATGGCATTTCAGGAAACCGCAACTGGACGAATGAGGGACATAATATACAGGGTTATGAAAACTGGAATTTTAATGCTAATCTTGTTATTACCTATCCTTCCAAGCAAACTGCTACCTGGAACTCCAGCCGCGATAATGTCCTCACCGAAGTTAACTCGGTATGGTATTATGCGGTTAGCGGTAGCGCTACCGGTGTAACGAGAAACAATGTTACCTATAACCTTACCATAACCAGCCCATTATATGTAACAGCAAAGCCCTGGTGGCTCGACGGCTGTGCCTGGATTGAGTCGGGTATAGTTTCCATTACACGTCCGGCTTTAAATAACAATACACTTACTATCAATTTCGGCAACATAGGGGACTGTGATGACAAAGCTACGGCTACATTAGATAATAAATCATATACGATTTACCTTTGGTAAGTTAATAAAAATAGTTTTGGGTAAAAAGGATTGTCAAATGACAATCCTTTTTATTTTTACCCGTATTAAAAATAGCTAATGAAATATACCTGGAAAGAGTATTTTTCTTTTAATAAGAAACAGAGGAATGGTATCCTTGTTCTTTTATTATTGAATGCATTACTGATAAGCTACCTGTTTATTTCAGATTATTTTCCGCCAAGGACGACATCGGCAGATTTTTCTTCGTTTAAATCTGAACTTGGAAAAGCAGGAGTAGAAATATCTTCTGTTATTACAAAAAATAACAATTCATCATCACATGTTGATATTAATTCTGCTGACACAAGCACATTAATGACACTTTCCAAAATGAGTTCTTATTGCGCATCCATGCTTGTAAAATACCGTAAAAAGCTTGGAGGATATTACAGTACAAAACAGCTAAAAGAAGTTTGGGGGATGGATACTGGAATGTTGAATGCTATTATTAGCAAGGTAATAGCAGATACAGCATCAATACATAAAATCAATATTAATACAGCCGATATTAAAGAGCTTGCATATCATCCCTATATCCGTTATTACCTGGCAAAGGCCATTGTAAATTACCGGGAGGAACATGGTTCATTTTCCTCTTTAACACAGCTTCACAAAATGGCAGCTATAGACGACAGCACATACTCAAGAATAATTCCCTACCTGACAGTTGGGAGTAAATAAATTTTCTCGTTAGGGGTTTGGGGCAATAACTTCAACAAGCTGTTCCGGTTTTATTAATTCGGCACATTTAAAGTGCTTTTGGGGGCAGGCCCTATATCCATGCAGACCACAGGGGCGGCAATCCAGTTTTTCTTTAATTTCTACAATGAATGATTTGTCCGATAATGGTCCGAAACCAAAAGTAGGAACGGTGGAGCAAAATATTGCCGTTACATGAGCATTTACCGATGAAGCAATATGCATGGGGGCAGAATCATTGGAATAATTCATTAGCGCATCCTGCATAAGTGCTGCCGACTGAAGAAAGGAAAGCTTACCGGCAAGGTTAACAACATTCTTGTTAGAAGAATCTCTAATAATCTGATCGCACAACGTTTTATCTGATTCGGAACCAATCAGGTAGACCTTTTTACTTTGTATCCTGTTGAGAAACTCTACCCATTTATGAGCCGGAAATTGCTTGGTAAACCAAACTGATGAAGGAGCAATGCAGATATAAGGCAGAGTTTTATATTCTTTAACCGATTCAAAATCCTGTAGCTGAGGATAGAGCCTTGGCTTTTCAATAAGGTTGGGTAGGTTATTAGCGCGAGGCAGTTCATTAATCAGTTCCAGGTTCCTCTCCACCTCATGTTTCCCATCTCCAATAATATGCTTTACTTTTTTTGTATAACAAAAAGAAAAGGGATTTTTGTCAAATCCAATTGTTTCTTTAGCACCTGAAAGAAAGACTATGAGCCCAGAGCTTGCAAAACGGTGTATATTAATAATCAGGGCATATCTTTCTCCCCCTATTTTTCTTATAATCTTTAACAGGTTTTTAAATTTCTCCGACTTTTTATCCCATATAATTATCTCATTTAAAATGGGATGGCCGCTGAAAAGAGTTTCATTGCCCTTGCGTAAAAGAAAGTCAATGGTTGCTTCCGGATAAAGCTTATGTAACTTCTCTATCACCGGTGTGGCAAGCACTACGTCGCCAATAAATGCTGTTTGAATAACAAGGATACGCATATAAAATGAGGTGTATTACCGAATGTAAATGTAAATTTTTCCCGGTATGTAACATTTCAAAATAATTAATACTTTTGTCTCACAAGACTTTAAACACCACTTCAAAATTAAAATTATGAAAAAATTACTTGGCGTACTGCTTCTCACTGGTCTTATTGGTGCTTCAATGTTGAAGGCTCAACCGACCGACCGTCCCCTGCATAATTTTTATGTCGATAAAGATGATATTACCATAAAATACGAGCAAATTTTTACTGCGACCAATATGTCGGCCAAGGTGCTTGCTCAAAAGCTAAGGATACTTCTTCTTAAATCGGACAACGTAGAAAACTTGCAGTTAGATACAGCAACTAATATTTTGTTGGGTCATTTGAAAAATATTATTCCTCAATATTACCAGTCTTCCCGTTCAAAAGAACTGATAGCTGACTTCACAGTTGAAGTGAAGGATGGTAAATACCGCGTGTTTATCCACGATATGTATTTGGAGAATAATGGTAGTACTAGTGCAGGCTATCCTTACATGATGGGCAGCGGCCCACAAAAAGAAAGGCTGGAGGAAATGTCAATAAATAGCAAAGGGACAAAATGGAAAGATTTTGCATATAGTGTTTTGCCTGACCTCGACAATATTTTTAGTAAAAAGTTCTCTTTATCTGGCGGTAAGGGTGACTTTTAAGCACCTCTAACTTTAAGACAGTTTTATTGTTTTTAATCCTCTTTTAAGGAGGATTTTCTTTTTAATGAAGAGTGTTCAATTGGCTTGTTAAAACCACTAATAAATTCGATAGGGATTCCTTAATAGTTTTATATAATATTTAATTATCAGCTATATTTTAGCTTGAAGAGCTGGCAAAATGGTAAGTCTAAAGGTTGCAAAAAATGACGGGAGTAATGAAAACTCTATTTATTAATCTTGTTTTCCACTGTTGCTTTGTCTTTACCGGTTATTTTTTTGTAGGTAGAAACAACCTGTTCTCCCCAGCCATATATAAGAAGAGGGAAAACTACAAAAGCAAGTTTATTATAGGAGGAAGCAGCTTTAAAATCAAAATGGATAAGATGCTGTGTGGCCCTGCTCATGCCGCAGGCAAAACACTGCCTGTGAAATAATAATACGGAGATGCAAATAGAAGGCCCCTTATCAAAGAAATCAGCGGGCAATATTATTAACGTTATAGGTAATAATATAAGCCCGCTGATATATGATATCAACAAAATTTTCTGAAACTTCTTAGCAATAATCGCCATCTTTTGGTTTCAAACTCTTCATAAGGATACGGATGAAATCAATGAATGTCCAGATTCCGCATCCGCCGAGAGTAAGAAGTTGAACTACACCTTGCCAAATGTATCCCATATAAAAACGGTGAATGCCAATGTCTCCAAGTAAAGCGCAGAGTACGAAACACAGTACCCAGTTTTTGCAGTTGCCTCCTCCGTAGCCGCCTACATTGCCGGTGCTGCCCATTTCAGGAGCACTTATGTGGCTTACAGAAGGATCAATAGCACTGCCTTTAATAGCAACGCTGGAAGAATTTTCTGTGTTTGCTTTTTGAACAGAAGCTGATTTCTTCAGGTGATTAACAATACTGATAGGTGCTATAGAAATAGTGTTGTTTGTTGTTACTGATGAAGTAGGATTTACAACATTGTTTTGTGCTGTAACAATAGCAGTAGTGGTTTTGTTTGATTTCGGCAATACTACAGAAGCTGTTGCATTTGCAGGAGTTACAGGTTTTGATGGGCGATCAAAAAAGAACCCTCTGGTATATTTTCTTTTACCAAAGGACGATGCCACTTTTGTTGAGGAACTACAAGAAGCTAATACTCCTGATATTACAACAGGGAGTAAAAAGTGTGTAAATAATTTTGTGTTTTTCATGGTACTGATTTTTAGTTATTGTGGCACAAGTATACGGTTTTTTTTTAAATAGCGATAAACGCACAAGTTTTTTTTTGAAAAACAGAAAATTCAACTTTTAGATAATAGTGCAAGGGTGTAATGTTATAGGATGATACCTCATTCTTAAAATATTATATACTTTTGTCCTTATTAGGATAGTTCATGAAGAAAATACCATATAAATTTTACAAGGAAAATCTGAAAAGCTTTCATGGACTTTTCTATATCGTACTTATGATTGGAGGTACTATCGGATACTTTATTCAATCGCATTATAATTTCCCTTTTCTTACAAGCATAGAGGTTACTTTCCTGAGTTCAGTGGCAATTTATTTTGCCAGTGTACCGCTTGTTTTCAGGAAAAAGTTGAGAGAATTTAAGGCTGTGGAACAAGCTAAAAAACAGGCTGAGCATCTTCCATTATAGAAATATAGGAAGGTGACTGAAATAGCCCTATGAGAGTATTTATTTACTGCTTCCTCCTCCCGTAAAATTAATGATTACTCCTATAGTGATTCCAACCGAACTAAACGGTAAATGAATCTGGGGTTCCTGGTCGGGACTACCAGGTTTATAAGTGTTATTAAAACTTCCTGAACTTACATAATTAGTCTGTTTTTGATAAGTTGGTAATTGGTTAAGCTGGTCCACGCCGTTAACGTTATAAGTGGTTACTAAACCCTCGGCAGGAACCCAATTTTGAAGAGTAGTAGTAATTTCTCCAAAAATGGATAGCATATTAGTTACTGTATAGCTGAGTCCTAGGGCACCATGAAAACCCACTTGCAACCCTCCGCCACTGTAAGTGGTTATTTGGTCAGTGGTGTTGGTTCCATCGCTTAATTTATATTCCTCCGTAGCAGAGGGAGAAATTCCAAAAATTATTCCCGTGACCATGTAGGGGTGAATTTTGCCCTCATCACACTGGATACGTATGCCCGGAGTATATTTCCTTTTTCTGTTTCGGTTTCAGTTATAACAGGACTGCCGGCCTCATTATCTGTTGCAGTAGTGGATGAGCCTGACAAGTAGGATATTCCAATTTCAGCACCCATATTTTTGTTCCACATATACCCTCCCAGGATTTCAAAGTTTACCCCTGAACCGAGGGAATATGAGTTACTGGTAAAACCGGAACTCGTTTGACTCGGTAAATATTCCTGTTCTGCTGCAGGGAATCCATACCCACCACCAACTGCTGCATAAAATCCCTGGGCAAAAGCCGAATTAAATAAATCTACAGAAATGAAGCACAGGGTTAATAGAATTATCTTTTTCATAGGGTATGGAGTTGGTTAATAATCTAACAAATATAGAGATTCTATAGATTTCTTATTTTAATGAAATAGTAAAATAAAAAAGCCCCGGAGTTTTTCTCTCCGGGGCTTTGGGAAACATTAACCAATAATCAGTTTACATCATATCACCCATTCCTCCACCCATTGGAGGCATCATAGGTTTGTCTTTTTCCTTTTCTTCTGCTAATACGCATTCCGTGGTTAAAATCATTCCGGCAATGGAAGCAGCATTTTCTAATGCTACGCGGGTAACTTTAGTAGGATCAATTACACCTGCAGCTATCAGGTTTTCATACTTTTCGCTGTGGGCATTGAATCCAAAATCTCCTTTACCTTCTTTTACCTTTTGAACAACTACGGAACCATCCATAGAGCCTGAGTTAGCCACAATTTGGCGAAGAGGTTCTTCGAGGGCACGCCGTACAATAGCAATACCGGTGGTTTCATCGTCGTTAGCACCTTTCAGCTTTTCAATGGTTTCAGCAGCACGAATGTATGCTACACCTCCACCTGCTACAATACCTTCTTCTACAGCAGCACGGGTAGCATGAAGAGCATCGTCAACACGGTCCTTCTTTTCTTTCATTTCTACTTCGGTAGCTGCACCAACATATAATACGGCTACTCCGCCTGCTAACTTAGCAAGGCGTTCTTGCAGTTTTTCCTTATCGTAATCAGATGTGGTGTTCTCTATTTGAGCTTTAATTTGGCTTACGCGGGCAACAATGTCTTTCTTTGCACCTGCACCTCCCACAATGGTAGTGTTATCTTTATCTATGGTAACCTTTTCGGCCTGGCCAAGATAATTGAGGTCTGCGTTTTCGAGTTTATATCCGCCTTCTTCCGAAATAAATATTCCGCCTGTTAAGATAGCGAGGTCTTCCAACATAGCTTTTCTTCTGTCACCGAAACCGGGAGCTTTAACAGCAGCTACTTTCAATGAACCACGGATTTTATTTACGGCAAGGGTAGCAAGAGCTTCTCCATCCACATCTTCAGCAATAATCAAAAGAGGACGTCCTGTTTGAACGCTTCTTTCTAATAAAGGAAGAAGTTCTTTCATATTGGAGAGCTTCTTTTCATATATAAGGATATAAGGGTGTTCCAATACAGCCTCCATCTTATCAGGATTGGTAACAAAATAAGCAGAGATATAGCCTCTGTCGAATTGCATACCTTCTACTATTTCAACGGTCGTTTCAGTTCCTTTAGCTTCTTCTACCGTAATAACACCTTCTTTCTTAACTTTTTCCATTGCATTGGCAATCAGTTTACCGATAGAGGAATCGTTATTGGCGGAGATAGTAGCAACTTGTTCAATTTTGCTATTGTCTTGTCCAACTGATTTCGATTGTTTCTTAAGGTCAGCAACAACTGCTTCAACGGCTTTTTCAATACCTCTTTTCAGGTCCATTGGGTTAGCTCCTGCTGTTACGTTTTTCATGCCTGCTGTAAGCATAGCTTGTGCCAGAACAGTGGCAGTGGTAGTACCGTCTCCGGCTATATCAGCGGTTTTAGATGCTACTTCCTTAAGTAGCTGGGCACCCATATTTTGAATAGGATCAGAGAGTTCAACTTCTTTTGCAACCGTAACACCATCTTTAGTAACAATGGGTGCTCCGAATTTTTTATCAATAACAACATTGCGTCCTTTAGGACCAAGGGTTACTTTTACCGCGTCAGCGAGTGCGTCAGCACCTTTCTTTATTGCTTCGCGGGCTTTTAGATTAAATGTGATGTCTTTAGCCATATTTTTGTCTTTTTTAAGGGATTATTAGTTTATTCAAAATAGCCAAGTAAGTCATCCTGGCGCATAATTTGGTATTCCTTGCCATCAACGGTTATTTCTGTGCCGGAATACTTTCCATAGAGAACCTTGTCTCCTACTTTTACGGTCATGGGTTCATCTTTCTTTTTGCCGGGACCTACTGCCACAACTACACCCTTTTGGGGTTTTTCTTTTGCAGAATCAGGGATAATAATCCCTCCAGCTGTTTTTTCTTCTGCCTCAGCAACCTCCACTAATACGCGGTCGCCCTGTGGTACAAAATTTACTTTTTTTGCCATAGCTTATTTGAATTGTTAATTAATGATTTAAATTTAGTTTCTAAAACCTCTACTATCAATTCCCGTGCCAAACTTTTATAAATGCCATTTTGACATCAAATTTCCACGGGTTTTTGATTTGGGGCTGCGAAGATAAGAAATTATAGGGAAGGTAACACCGTAGCCCTTGCCTCTCCGAATCCTATTCTACCCTTTTCATTTTGGCAATAACCTTTTAAAATAACCGTGTCACCATCCTCTAGGAATTTTCTCTGCTCCCCATTGGGCAGAGGTATAGGGTTTTTGCCACTCCAGGTAAGTTCGAGCAGGGAGCCAAATGAATCGGGTGTTGGCCCGCTAATGGTTCCGGATGCCATTAAATCACCCACATTTATATTACAGCCATTCACAGTATGGTGTGCCAATTGCTGCTCCATGGTCCAATAGAGATACTTATAATTAGAAGTACATAATTTAATTGCTTCACCCCTTTCCGGTTGCAGCCATACTTCCAAAGTAATATCAAAAGCACTATCATCCCTTGAATGCTTTAAATAGGGAAGGACTTTGGGGTTTTGCCCAGGTGCTTTGGTTCGGAATGGCTCAAGAGCCTCTAAACTGATTATCCAGGGCGAAGTGGTGGAAGCAAAATTTTTTGCTAAAAATGGCCCCAGTGGGACATATTCCCAGCGCTGAATATCACGGGCAGACCAGTCGTTAAACAAAGTCATACCAAAGATATGATTTTCTGCTTCTTTGGTGGGTATATACTGCCCTAATCCTGTAGACTTTCCAATAATAAATGCCATTTCAAGTTCAAAGTCCAGAGATTTTGAAGGCGAAAATGTAGGCACATCACTTCCCGGTGGCGTAACTTGTCCCTTTGGGCGGTGGAAATTTTGTCCCGAGACTATAATGGAGGAAGCTCTGCCATGATAGGCTACCGGCAAATGCAGCCAATTAGGCAGCAGGGCATTTTTAGGGTCACGAAACATTGAGCCTACATTAGTGGCATGTTCCTTGCTAGAATAAAAATCAGTGTAATCACCTATTTTAATGGGCATGAGCAATTCTACGTCACTCATTTTATAAAGGCTTTCCGTGAGGGCATGTTTATTATCCCTTAATTCAGCATTACTACTTTGCAATAATTCTTTAATACGATTCCGGACAGAATGCCAAATGGGTTTTCCAAGCGCCACGAAATCATTTAAATACTCTCTGTCAAAAATATTAGCAGGCAATGGAATATCCTTAAAAAAGCCCAAGTTGTGAAGAGTCGAGAGGTTTAATACGTAATCGCCAATAGCTGTTGCAGCAAAAATCTTACTGCCTTTGTTCTTTGCTATTCCAAGCGGTATATTATAGATAGGGAAATCGGAGTTTTTAGGAATATCTATCCACGAGGTAAGCATAAAATCAATTGTCTCCATGTAGCTTTATTGAGAGTGCAAAAGTATATTTATTATTATTTCGGGTCAAACAACTACATTTGACAAATACCTAACAGGGATCTGCTGTGTGCGGAATAACAGGAATAATTACTAATTCGGAAGAAACTAAAAAGTACTTCAGCTCCATCCAATCGGCAATCCTTGCATTACAGCATAGAGGGCCCGATAATCAAGGCTCGTATAGGGGGTTTAATGTACTATTGGGGCATGACCGGCTATCTATTCTTGATACCAGCCAGGCATCTAACCAGCCATTTTATAGTACCGATAAAAGGTATGTAATGGTGTATAATGGAGAAATTTACAATTTTCAAGAACTACGTGAAGGGCTTATTCAAAAAGGAGTAACCTTTCAAACCAGTGGAGATACGGAAGTTTTGCTTCAGCTTTACATAAATGAAGGTGAAAAATTCCTGGCTCGTTTAAATGGTTTTTTTGCATTTGCCATATACGATACTATAGAAAAGTCATTATTCATTGCAAGGGACCGGTTTGGCATAAAACCGCTTTTTTATTATGCTGATGCAAACAAATTCATTTTTGCTTCCGAAATGAAAGCCCTTTTGCAATACCCTATTGAAAGAAAAATTGATACGGTTTCTCTTCTGGAATATTTACAACTAAACTATGTCCCGGCTCCTAACACAATGTTGGAAGGAGTGAAAAAATTCCCAATTGGTAAATGCGCAAAAATTAAGGCAAATGACTATAGAGTAGAGTTCAAATCCTATTATAAAGAACCCTATTTTGATGGATGTGAAAACAAAAATATCACATATTCCGATGCTGTAAAAACATTTTACACCCTGCTGGAAAATTCTGTAAAAAGGCAATTAATTTCTGATGTTCCGATAGGTACTTTTTTAAGTGGAGGACTCGATTCGTCTGCCATTACTGCGATTGTAGCCCTACATAAAAAAAATATCATGTCTTTTTCTATAGGGTTCAAAGAAGAATTATTATTCGATGAAACCCGTTATGCGGAATTAGTGAGCAAAAAAGTGGGCACAGCCCACCATACTTTCCGGCTTAGCAATAGTGACCTGTTTAGTGAGCTCTATAATATCCTTGGTAGTTTCGGTGAACCCTTTGGCGATTCTTCAGCAATACCCATGTATATTCTATGTAAGAAGGTAAGACAACATGTTACGGTCAGCCTATCGGGTGATGGGAGCGATGAACTTATGGGCGGCTATTACAAACACTATGCAGAGTATACACTAAGACAAAAACCATATCTCAAAACTTTTGTAAATACTGCTTCTCCTTTTTTAAAATTATTGCCCCACTCTCGTAATACATTCATAGGGAACAAAATAAGGCAGGTGATACGATTTTCCGAAGGTTCCAAATTAAGTTTGCAGGAAAGGTATTGGCGCTGGGCTTCTATTGCCAATTTAGGCAAAGCGATAGATCTACTAAACACCAAAAATAAAAACTTTATAGAATTATTTACGGAGCGAAAAAACAATCACCTTTCTTTGCTGGATCCTAATTTCAATTCTTTATTTTTTACTGATTTGAACCTGGTATTGCAAAATGATATGCTGGTAAAAACTGACCTGATGAGCATGGCAAACAGTCTTGAAGTAAGGGTACCTTTTTTAGATAATCCTTTAGTGGAATTTTTATTTTCCCTTCCAGCAGAATACAAAATCAACAACACTTCGCAAAAAAGAATATTAAGAGATGCCGTATCTCATTTGCTCCCTGCTGAAATTTTAACCAGGAAGAAGCAAGGCTTTGAAGTCCCCTTGCTGAAATGGTTTAATGCGGAACTGAAAGAATCCATTGAATCAGAATGGCTGAATAATGAGTATATAGTAGGCCAGGGTATATTTGCCCCCATTCAAATAAAAGCCCTTAAAAGACAATTATATTCTTCCAGCCCCCAGGATGCAGTAGCACAGGTTTGGGGCCTTATAGCTTTTCAGCATTGGTATAAGAAATATATGCAATAATATAAAATAGTATGTATAGAGTTTTCAGGCTTATCAACAGATTTAATTTGGGAGGACCTACATTTAATGTAACCTATCTTACTAAGTTTCTTCCGTCGGAATATGAAACATTATTGGCAGGTGGGGTTAAAGATAAATCGGAAGCAAGTTCTGAACATATACCGAGGGGATATGGAATAGAGCCTTTGATTATTGATGAAATGAAACGCTCCATAAATCCATTGAATGATATTGCAGCATACCGGAAAATAAAGAAGATAATAAGCGAGTATAAGCCACAAATAGTCCACACCCACGCATCTAAAGCGGGCTTTTTAGGCAGAATGGCAGCCATATCGTGTAATGTTCCCATTATCATACACACTTTTCATGGGCATGTTTTTCATTCCTATTTCAATAATTTTCAGACGTCAGTTTATAAGAATATTGAACGATACTTAGCTTCAAAAAGTACAGCATTAGTGACTCTAAGTGAAAAACAAAAAGAGGAGTTATCGCAAATTCATAAAATAGCTCCTGCCGAAAAATTTCACATTATTCCGCTCGGGTTCGATTTGGAAAGGTTCTGGACGAATGTCGATGCAAAGCGGGAAACATTCCGTGCACAATATGAGCTTGACAAAGAGACCCTGGCAATTGGGATTATAGGAAGGCTTGCCCCGATTAAAAACCATGAACTTTTTTTAAATGCATTTAAAAAAG
>JABDAL010000014.1 GCA_013289165.1 Bacteroidota bacterium | reverse complement strand
TCCATACGCCTTGCTTTTTATCTTTTTGATAAAAGGTTGAACTAGTGAGTTTCCCATCCTTGCTCCATGATTTCCATACTCCATCTTTCATTCCATCAGCAAATGAATTTATCATGTCCGTGTCTCCATTGGAATAGAAAAATATAAATAGCCCATTGGGCTTATTACGATGGTAATTACGAATAGCTTTTAATTTGCCGTCTTCATAATAATACTTCCAAACGCTATCCTGCTCTCCCCGTTTAAAAAAACCTGCCTGGTCCAGGTGCCCGTTTTTATACCACAATTTAAAGGACCCATTTTGCATCCCGTTTAAATATGTCACTTCGCTCTTCTTTATCCCTGCGGTACTATCCCAGTAATCTATTACGGGTTGGGCAACAGATGAAAACGAAATAAAAAATAAGCAAACTATCAAATTATGCTTAAACATGCCAGCAGGAAAATTCTTTTTGCAAAAGTATACGGGAATACGTGCGTAAAAGGTACGAGGCAAAAATATTTTAAACAACCGACATCTTATAACATGTATCCCTTTCTGTTATAATGGTTTGTATTGCTTACTCGTATCTTAATGCGTCAATCGGGTCAAGGTTCGAGGCTTTTATAGCAGGATATATTCCTGAAACAACCCCTACAATAAGACATATAATAACTGCCGTAATAATCCACATCCAGGGAACGATAAATCCAATCCCAAAAAAGAAAGCCATTATGTTCCCAATGATTAAACCGAGCAGTATTCCGAGTAAGCCACCCAATTGGGAAATTACAATAGCTTCTATTAAAAACTGGTTTCGAATGATTTGTTTAGTGGCTCCCATAGATTTACGAATACCTATTTCCATAGTACGTTCCGTAACAGAAACTAGCATTATATTCATCAATCCTATAGCTGCCCCAAGCAAGGTTATTATTCCTATTACGGTGGCACCTATAGTGAGTGTTGACATTTTACTAATAAGTATATTGGAAAGATCGTCACTCTTTACGATACCAAAATCTTCGTCGTCACCAATTTTATCTTTGCGGATGATACGAAATGTTCCTTTGGCTTCGCTTGTAGCCATATCAATAAGATTTGGATTATGAACCAATACACTGATAGTATATGTCCAATCGCCACCGAGTAAATTAGCATAAGACCTTACCACTGTCACCGGCACTAAAGCTATCCTGTCGCCCCCAAAACCAAAACTATTTCCTTTTGACTGAAGCACGCCGATAACTCTAAAAGCTCCGGCATTGCCAATATTTATTACTTTATCAATAGGGTTTTCCTGTTTTTTGAATAAGCTATGGACAATATCCTGCCCTATAATGATTACCCTTCTGCCGGCTGCAATTTCCTGGGGAGAAAAGTTTCGGCCCGAGCTTAGTGCATATCCCGAAGTAAGTACAAAGTTTTCATTGGTACCATCCACTTGAATATTAGGGTCGGTTTTTTCGTTATCATATTTTAAGGTAGCAATATCGGAAGCGTCCACAGTAATAGACACTACCGAGGGGAAATTATATTGTTGTGAGAAAGCGACAGCTTCGTCGTATGTAATATTTCTATATACTTTCGGGCGCTTGCCTTTATTACCTATTCGTATATCAGCATCCCGGTTCCGTATGGCAAACGTATTGGCTCCCATATTGGAGAAGTTACTATTGATAGCCTGTTTCATGGCCTCAATTGAAGTAAGTATACCTACCAATGCCGTTATCCCAATGGCGATAATAATTATGGTGAGGATGGTGCGTAAGAGTTGTCCTGCAATGGAAGAAAAAGCAATACCAAGGTTTACTCTGAAAAGACGGGTAGCCATGCAGGGTTTTTATTTCCTGCAAAGATAATTTTTTAAGCTTGACTATTATTGTTGTCCCGGACCCTGGTCATCGTCCATGCCTCTGCCTCCGTGTTCGCCACGGCGCTTACTAAGCTGGTTCAACAGGAAACGCTTAAATTCGTCTTGTGCTATGAAGAACTTCGCTACTTTTTGTATAGGAATAGCTTGTTGAAACTTTATAACGTACTGTTTGCGCAATTCCAACTCACGTGTTTCGAGATCGGTTTCAGTAGCAATCAGTTTTTTTACATCTGCATCACTCATATTATCAACCCCGCCGGCATTCTTAACAGCCTGTACATTTTGCTGACGCTGTTTTCTCAACTCATCCTGGTCTGCCTTATATTGGTTATATATTGGCCAGAACTTTTGTGCCTCTCCCGATGTCAGGTTCAGGCGTTGGGAAAGATAGGCTATATGCATGGTTTCAACCCTATCCCTTCTATCTTGCTTATTATCTTGCTGCGTATTATCCTGCGAAAACAAGGCAAGAGGAGTGAATGCTAATATTAACAGGAACAACTTTACTTTTTGTTTCGTTTTCATGATTTTATGGTTCATTTTCAATATCGGATACATTAACATTATGGTCAATCAGGTATGCAATAATGTCCTGGTTGGTAGAATCGGCGGGACTCTTCATAGTAGATGCATTGGTTTCGGGCCATTGGTCTTCGAGGCTCGATATACTGATGTCTGAAATGTTTTTATCCAGGCTTTGAACAATCAGGCTGTCGGGAATACTTTGAGCCATTGCTTCGTAGGATACAGCCCGGTTATTGCTACGTATAGCTAAAACACATAGTACAGCCATACATCCGGCAATGGTCAGAACCCTCCATTTATACCCCAAAAGATAAAGCTTAATATCTTCTATAGCTACCGACCACCGACTCTTGGCAACCTGCTCTCTCCTGCATTTTTCGATAATTTGAGAAGAGAGCCCATCAAAATAGCCTTCGGGTACCGAAAAGGGATTTTCCTTTGCAATAGAATGCAGCAAAGGGAATTCCTTTTCCAGTGATTTGTCATCCTCTAATATGTCCTGCTTTTTGTCCATAACGTTCTTTTGACGGCTCTAAGGTAGCGAAGTTTAATTATTTTTTAAAAAGGCTTCAATTTTCTTTACTGCGTGGTGATAAGAAGCTTTTAATGCACCCACCGATGTATCTAAAACCTGGGACATTTGCTCATATTTTACATTATCGTAGTATTTCATATTGAACACTATACGCTGCTTGTCGGGCAGCGTGAGGATAGCATTTTGGAGCTTTTTCTGTATGGCATCACCGCTGAAATAGGTATCATCCTCCAGTTTGCGGGATAGGGAACGTGAAACACTCTCAAACGGGACATACATATTGGCTCTTTTCTGCTTCAAAAACGTAAGCGATTCATTGGTGGCAATACGGTAGAGCCAAGTATAAAGGCTGGAAGCTTCCTTAAAGTTTTCGAGGTTTTTCCACACTTTCAGAAATACATTTTGTACTACATCGTTAGCATCGTCATGGTCTACAATAATGCGGCGCACCTGCCAGTAAACCCGCTTTTGGTACTTATTTACAAGGATATGAAAAGCATAGTTCCGGGTGCTTTCCACACGGAATTGCTCTAACAAATCACTGTCACTTATCTCCTCACTCATAACCTCCGTCCTTCAATGACGGGGTTAAATAAGGGATATTACATGAAGATAGGGTGAAGGGGGGATAATTATGGTATTACCTTTAGTGCTTATATAAAGTAATTTTATATGTAGTGATGCCGGGCGAATTAAATCTTATCCCAGTATCAACTGTGTATACTGTATCGAGAGTTATTTTTGAAACAATATAAAATGAATCTGTTGGTAAATTATGAATAAAATACAATCCAATTGAATCTGATTTTGCGGTTAGTAAAGCATACTGTATTGAATCAACTTTAGCCAAAGACCTGCTCGTGAATATACTAAATGGGAGTCTTGACAGATAACCACCCGACTTAATCTGAAAAATTAAGTTCATTATGCTATTAGGTTTTGGCGGGGTCAAATAAAATGAAGAGTCTATTATATTTTGATTAGTAGCAGTGATTGTAATATTCTTGATTTCTCCCGTGAATTGCTCTGCCCCATTATAATAAGTTCCATATAGATTATAGGATCCAATAGGTAAATATGATATAATATAATATCCTGTACTATCGGTTGTAACCGGATAAACATAATCAATAGTTGCATTACTGTCTTTTAGGTATAGGGTTGCCTTTTTGAGTGATTTAGGTATGGTACTCAATGTTGAATCTATATAATAGGCATGACCCTGTATTACACCATTACCTGCCTGAATAGAAGAAAGTTTGAAGGATATAATATCATTTCCTCCATTATAGAGCAGCCATGTAGTCAGTTTTCCAATAAACATTTTTTTTCCGTTAAAGTAAGTAGCATATAAAGTATATTGACCATTATCAAGATATGGTATGCTAAAATATCCTCCAGTATCTGTTACTGTTGAATAGAAACTACTATCTATAGTAATTCCTCTGTTAATGTAAATTGTTTGTTTTCTCAGCGGCATTGGCAGAAAGCTGGTAGAAGAGTCGTAATAAAAGGCATGACCTTGGAGCATTCCGTTACTATTAAAATCCGGTTGCTTTTTGCATGATACAATAAGCAATACGATACTGAACAAAGCAAAATAAATTTTATAAATCAAATTTATTTTCATTTTGTAAGGTTTAAAAGTTTTGCTACCTCAGCAACAAATGCGGGGTCAGTTGAAACTCCAAAATAAAATCCCGGGCGATATGTATTATAGTCTACAACGTATTGGGAATTAAGAAAATCATACCATTGATAGGGATAAATCATTACACCGGCATTAACGCATACGCCAGGCACGATATCACATCCTACCCCTAAAAAGTATTCTTTTGCAGAAATGGGAATAGAAAAACCACCATCAAGACTAAATTTCCAAATGGCTTTGTCACTTCTAATATTTTCTCCTCTTTTTCCAAGCTCTATTTTTAGTCCTGCGTAAGCTATAGAAGTACGGCTTATAGTTAAGTTTGCAGGTGCTGTGCCGGTACTGTTTAATTGAAGAGTATAAATTTGGCTTGGCACAAATGCATATCCAATAAAAGGTAATATGCGGTATAGCTTATTAACCTGATATGTAAAAGTGACCCCACCGGTTGGGCTTCCATTTTTTATTTTTGTTGTATCCTTTAGCGAAACTTTTGCAGTAGGTACACTTGTTGTATCAAAGGTATAGGTTACTTTATTAGGGCCTTTTAAATTACCCCCATCATTTGCAACCTCGGTATGATAAAGAGGGGTATTATCCTTAGTACTTTTAATATTAAGATTGGGTTTATAAAAGCCATGATTATTAGAATCCAGAATATAATCCGCCTCTTTTATTGTATCTGATAACTGTCGTCTCTCTTTTGATAAATTATTTATATTATCTAATATAGCTTGTCGCAGTTTAGCCAATTGTTCTTCCTGTTTTTTTAACAAACTTGATTTTGTTTCCTTTGAAGATTGTTTACTCTCCCAACTTGATTTTCCATTGGTGGATTTTAGGAATGCTACTTGTCCAAGTGGATTTGGTAATCCGTTAGGCCCCTCATCTATTGAAGAGTATTCAACAAATGGAGTAACAGAAATTGTAATATTTACTGTTTGGTTTTTCTTTAAATTATGGCTAAGTATCATTATTCTATTGCTTTCATCATATTCTTGCTTTCCCGCCGGATTAAGCCATTTTTCTTTATTTGAAGCATCGTGGTTTCGCATCCAAAATGAAGAAGAGTCATAAAAGAAAAAATTATTTAAAATATACTCCGTCACAGAGAAATCTTTCATTATTGAATCATTCTTCTTTATATCCTGCTTATACCGTAGAAAGGAATTTTTGATACGATTTATTCTTTTGGTTATTTTATTTATAGAATCGAATATGTTGTTATATTTATGAGGCGCTGTAAATTCCTCCTGGTATTTTGCTAATAAAAAACGCAGGGCAGGCAAATCTGATGTATCAGGTTCTTTAAAATCGCCCGGAGAAATAAAGGGGAAAGGATTAAATTTTGGTATACCCCCTGTATACCACAACCAATCATAGACCCACTGATGTGCTATAGGAAGTAATAAATGGTATTCATTATCAATATTCTCTGCTGAAATTATTAATTGTAAGGCTACGTTTATATCTTTAGCGAACCGAACTGTATCTTTCAATAATAAATTACTTTCTGTATCCACTAGTAGTTTTTTTACACTGTCAATATTGCCCACTAATTTAATAGCTTGTTTATTTAAAACCTTTATTATATTTTTTGTTGCATTCAATTTATTTATGTCAGCAGTATCCTTTATACATAATGAAAAATACTTAAAAACAAACTCTTTATACCTATCATCTTTAAGCAATGAAAACTCTATTTTATTATTGGGACCTAAAGGAATCCCCTTCCCACTAGGCGAATATTTACCGGTATTGTCTTTTACATCAACTTCCAGTCCATTCTTTTTTACAAACAACCTGGTTGTACATATATCGTATGAAGCATTTACAGCAGACCCACAGGTTGTACAAGTTAAGTCAAAAATCTTTATTTTATATGCCGTTACTTTACCAGTAGTATCAATAGGAGAAGGATATCCATCTCTGCTTAAAGGTAACTGATAATCCATGAAAGCAGAATTATCAATTCCCAAAAAATCAGTATAAGTATTTTTCAAAAAAGTATTGTCCTTAATTCTTTCTCCATAATTCTTAACATCTTGAATTTTTAATTTTAGAGTTTCAGCGAGGGAAGTGGGAACATCACCCAGGACCCGAAAATATATAGAATCGCCGGGTTTTAAATTTTCAGGTAATCCATCTATTATTTTACCCGTTTGGTCAAATTGAATAGTATAACTTTTTTGGGCCTGACACATAAAAACCCCACTAATGAAAGTAAAGAAACACAGAAAAAAATTAAAACTCCGTTTCATTTAATATTATCAAGTTTATTTTCTCAGTTGCTCTTTCCGGTTTTCGGCTTCCCCGTTTTAATAAATTTATTTATCTATGTTACGCTTGAGAGTAATCTAAAAGAAAATAATTGCTTCCAAAGGTACTGCTGAAGGATATCCTTTTGCAAGGATATTTTATGCAAATATAATAATATTTTATACGTATCAAAATGGGACTTTATGCAACCCAAAACGGGATTTTATGCAATAATAAATGGGACTTCTCCCATATTGAATCAAATAAAAATATCGGGGGCTATTTTACGCCTTTTCTATCAATGCTACAGCATGGGCACAAACACCTTCCTGCCTGCCAACATACCCCATCTTTTCGTTTGTAGTGGCTTTAATAGAAATGTCATCTATAGATATTCCCATAACCCGGGAAAGGGTTTCCCGCATGTCGTTTATATGAGGGGCTATTTTGGGTTTCTCCAAAATAACGGTCGAATCAATATTTACAATAGAATAGTTCTTCTCTTTTAAAGTTGCCACTACTCTTTGCAATAGTATTTTGCTGTCGATATTTTTAAATTCGCTGGAGCTATCAGGAAAATGTTTGCCAATGTCTCCCAGTGCTGCAGCACCCAGCAAGGCATCGCAAATGGCATGTATAAGCACATCGGCATCTGAATGTCCCACAGGGCCAAATGAGGAAGGTATCTGAACACCACCCAACATAAAAGGCCTTCCTTCCTGCAAAGCATGTACATCAAAGCCGTATCCAACGCGGAATTTCAAAAGCCTTCAGAAATTAGTTGGCCGGGTCGGGACTAGGGTTATCAGAATCTGTTTTCTTAGATTTATTAAGGTTAAATCCAAGTGTTATTCTCAAGGTGTTTTGCAATGGGTTTTGCGTGGTAATAGGAATAAGGTAGGAAAGGTCAACGCTCATCACCTTAAGCCTGAAACCTGCACCCATCGTTATATATTGCCGGTCTCCTTTGGTAGGGTTTTCATAAAAAAATCCGGCACGGGCTGCAAATTGATTATCGTACCAGTATTCAAATCCGGTGGCATAGTCAATTTCATGAAATTCTTCCAAGCCTCCACCCGGTGCATCATAAAATGACTGAATCATACCCTGGGGCACGGATACATTTGGATTTTGACCTGCTAAAACTTCTTTTAATCCATTAGGACCTGTCACTACTCCGGACGAATCTGTTTTATATACCGGCGGAGTGGGCACCAACAACTTGGTAATATCAAGTAACCAGGTTATTTTATTATACTCGTCCAAATTAATAGTTATGCTGGGACCCAGGCGAAGATTAGTCGGTAAAAAATCAGGGTTGCCACTATTCGTATAACTGATTTTAGGGCCAATGTTTGAAATGCAAATTCCGGCAGCAATGGTGGTTTTTTTCCCTCCCCATTCCAATTCTTTCGACCTATAGTAGGAAGATATATCCACACCCAATGATCTTCCGGCTGAAGTATATTCTCCACCTACTGAAACACCACCGGTGAGATTGGAATATATGTACCTGGCTGCCATACCTACTCCCCAATTATCATTCAACTTGAGTGCATACGCCACATCAAGGGAATATTCTTCCGGGGTAAAACTTCCTATACTTTGCCCATTAGCATCGGTAAAGTCAATATTTCCTAAAGAAAAATAACGCATAGCAACAGCCAAGGTCTGGTTAGGTTTCATTTTCTTATAAAAAGAAAGATACCCCAAATTTATATCAGGTACTAATTGACGCAACCAGGGGGTGTAAGAAACTGAAAAACCCATATCATCTTCAATAAAGCCATACTTGGAAGGATTCCAACCCATAGAATTTGCATCAGGGGTTGAAGCCACTCCTGCATCACCCATTCCACCAGCCCGCGCATCAGGGCTTATCAACAAAAATGGTACAGCTGTAGTTACCACATTAACATTATTTGCCAGATTTTGACCCAATACGTTACTTTGGGCAAATAAAGAAGAGCCGGCAAATGGAAATAACCCCAACGCCAGAACGAGTTTACAGGGAGTACTAAGCTTCATATATGATATAAGAGAATTTAGTAACGCTTTAAATCATCAAATAGTATATTAGATTTAACAAAAGGGGTACAAATATAGAAAAGCTTATAATATGACGAGTTTCTGGTATGTATCCGCCATGCTACCATTACTGGTTCTCACCCTGATATGATATATGTATACACCTTTGCCTATTTTATCACCATACTCGTCCCTACCATCCCAATCAATTGGTTCGGAACGGAAACTATCTGTTTTGACAAAAGTCAGAATATTCTTCACTAACTTACCCGAAACTGAAAATATCTGAATTTGAACATCAAGTTGGTCACATACCTGGTTAATTTCAAAGTAAAACTGCGTGTGGGTAGTAAATGGGTTGGGATAGTTGAGAACATGTTGCAGTTGCAGGTTTGATTGTGGCTCAACATTAAATTCTGTTGAGGCCACAGAGGTATTATCATATACATTCCATACACGTAAAGATACTATGTGTGTTCCGCTGCTCAATGAACTCAAAGGGAAAGTGATGGTTCCTTTTTGATAACTATTCAGCGAAGGTTGATAGTAGTTAGTTAAATCATAAGTATTCGCAGTATTGTTATCAAGCACAGCCGTAATATTATGCCCGATAGAAGTGGCTGAGGTGTTTATTCCATTACTATCAAATACAATTGCATATAGGGAAGGATTTTGGTTCGTAAGTCCGCCATAAACAAAATTACTGTCATTTATGTAAAGCCTGATTTTCGGGCCCAGCCCATTATTATGTGCCGTGGGTGAAGTGCCTCCTACCACAATATTTTCATAATTACCTGTGGCATCAGTTACTTGATTTTCGGCATAGTAGCTGATTTTCCCGAATCCATAGTAATAGAGAATATCCTTGGGCATTACGAACGTGAAACTAAATTTACCATTGTTGACCGAAACCAATCCCTTGTATAAAATGTTGTTCTGTAAGGCAAAAGTATCGGAAGGGCTTTGATCAGCACCCAGGTTCGACAGCGTAGTGATGTCGGCATATTTATCATACACAGTGGGAGTGAGCAACCCATTAAAAGAGGTCATTATCTGTTTTGAACTGTCGGCCACATATCCTGAAACAGTAACTTTTGCAAGAGCTTTTAATGTATCTATTTTAGTAACAGGCTGGGAATTGATGGAAGTAGTTACTACATTGTATTTAGGATAATTTAGCCTCACCGCAGGATCGCCAATTAAAGAGAAGGAGAGGTTATTTACATTGGTTCCACCGGAAATATTTTTCGATTCTGCCAGCAGATCTCCCATACGAGGCAGACTACCATCAGGTAAAGGACTATAGAACAAATCAACAAACGCGTCATTGAGTGTAACGTTAAAGGAAAGATAAACAGCACGGGTTGCAGTCATCATACCAATTACACCTCCTGTAGGCAATGTAACAGATAACTCACCTCCTGACACCTGCAAAGGATTATCCCATTCTCCAAAAGCGCATGAACCATTGAAGAAGAGCGGTAATGCATTTATATTGGTCCAGGAACTAATGTCAGATAAATCAAGCACCCTTTCAACAGCCAAACCTGTTGGCCCGCCATGGCCCTCGTAGTTATATATCAACAAGCCCTGATTCATTTGATTATCAATAGCTATATTAACCGATGGGTAACGTGGTCCTCCCGGAGTTTGAACCATTTGGTAAGCATCTAAGTAGATTTTATTGACATTCAAATTTCTATAATTCGAATCTATTTCGGCAGCCATTCCTTCCGACGCATCCTGAAATTGGTCATCATCCCCATCGTGAGCTATAAAGCACACTGTGTTTCTCCAACTGCCCAGGTTATACTGCTGTGTATTGCAACACGAATTTGTAGCACTGAGAGCCTCGCCGGAGGGCGTTTCGTATGATATTACTTTATTCACGCAAGTCTGAGCTTCTGTTACATTATCCGCGGTAATCCTGCCCACAGCAAGATTAACATTATACTCCCCTTCTTCAGGTACAGTGGTTACAGAAGTATCCAGCAAGGCAAAATAATCATCCGATACATACGACCCGACGGGGTCAAAAGAGTCATTGGATTCATACGAAACAACAAAATTGGTGTTTCCCGATATGCGGTGTTTGGGATCGAAAGAGCCATCGCCAAACAATAAAAGATATTTGGGAGAGGTTGCATAGTTAGTTGCCCGGTTATATAGCATCATGGCAAAATCGCGCATGGCCGTAGGGTCCTGGCGCCCGGAAGAATATTCATTGTATACCTGCTGGGTAGTGACTACATCTACATGCAACTTATCATGCGTGGTGTGAAACTTTGCCAATTGTTCCGCCTGCGGTAAGTAAAGTAGATTGGTAACTATAATCATGTCAGCCTGTGGCAGGCCGTGAAGATTTTGGTTACCTACCCGCCCGAAATAAGTAACGTTACTATCAAATGTTTTTGTATTAAAAGCCAGGTATTGTTTTAGAGTATCCGATGGCAATATAAATTGATAGTTGCCATTAGCATTTGAAAGAGCCACATTTGAAACATTTTGAGGATTTGTTATATCCCAAACTTGGATGGAGCTAACAGAAGAAATACTAAAAAGTGATATGTTCCCATTTCCTACTGATTTACTGTCTCTAAACTCCATTTGAGTTTGGCTTCCCATTATTAGCTGTCTTCTTGCATTGGCTTCCAAATAATACAACCATCCAACCGCCGAAGGAGTAATTTTTGTAACTGTAACAGAGATATTTGAGCCGGAAGGCACGGCGGTATAATTACACGTATTCATAGCCGCATAAGTTTCGTCAAACTGACAAGGAACGCCCGGTATCGTACATATTGTAGCCGCAGGGCCCACTGCATAACTACTTGGTAGATTACAATTGAGCGATGCAATTGCCGCATTAACATAATATGGGCTTGAGCCGGAAATATTCGGGAAATTAAACGAAAAAGTATACTGGGTAGTGGCTTCAAACTCTTCTCCCATCCATTCATTCCCCGACTGAATTAGATTTACTGCATCCAATTCATGATAGGCATAATCGTCAAATGTGGTTACTGTATCAGTAGGTTTTGCAACTAATGATGACTCATTCGAAATTCTTTTGCCGGAACCCAAATCAACATTTACAAAATAAAAAGTAGTGTCTGAATACAGGTTCACCGTATGATGAAAGCGACCATCAGAATTAGTATATGCCCATATTGTAGGGCCTTGGCCATAAAATAATACATAATCTTTTGACTCGAACACCGGGTGGCTCTGCCCACTTACATAAATAGCATTTTCAATAAGGTCATCCGGGCGATAAGCCTTATTTGATATCGGTAACATAGCCCCTCCATTACCATATATGCGAATGTTAGCAGGAACTAGGCTTGACATATCTATCCCTGCCTTTTTAAACATCGAGTAATTTAACCTATAAATTCCATCTTTTGTAACACCAATCCTAAACCAGGTGCTTCCCGAATTCAATACCGAACTAGAGGCAAAATTGATAGGGGAACTGGGAGCTTTGGTAATTTCCTTAGTGGGATGAAGTTCAATCGAAAAAGAAACCAATTTTTCAAAGGAGCCGGTAACTGCGTTCTTCCTGATGGGAATAAAGGAAACATTGGCATATAATTCCTTATACTCCGATACGACCTTTATACTGGGGATAACATCTGGCGATATAAGTGCCTGATTGGGAGACAAAACCTTAATCTCATCAGGCGTCAATAGCACATATTTGCTATTTACAATAGTGGCTGTGGCCCCGGTAGAACCTATATTTAGTTTAATATGCCTAAAAATCTGGGGGAGATTATGATTTTTATGCGTGTACAGTGCACCTTTGCAATTTAAAAACTCTACCTCCGGGCTATTTTCATCCACCCTGTCTTTATAAGGTTTCCCCCAAACTAAATTAATTTGGCCATTATTGCCTGTATTCTTTCTGTTAAACGCAGCATGGCGCGAAGACAAAGGGATTAATGCCAGCGGAGATGGTGTGGTATTTGCTTGTACAGGTGCTGTAGAAACCTTTTTAGGAACTACTTGCGACCATCCATAAAAAGGCAATACTAAAAACAGCAGGGAAGAAACCAGGGTCGATAATTTCATGTTTAATAAATGGGGTTCTGTATTCCTGCTGCAAAATAAAGGTAATTTTAGTTGGTTAAACTTGTTGCACGAAAAGAAACTATAAAGAGGTAAAATTATTGTATATACCCAAAAATAGCAGATTTTGTAACCTTTCATATGTTTTTTTCGTACATTTGTCCCCTAACGCCATTTTGTTTTATGAGAAAATTATTACTTATCGCTTCACTTTCATTGGCTATGACGGGAGGAATAATATATAATACAACCGCTCAAGATGCACAGTTTACGCAATTTTATGCTAATCCGTTGTATCTTAATCCGGCTTTTGCAGGAAGTGAGCGGTGTCCCCGTATTTGCCTGGATTTCCGCGACCAATGGCCGGCTATTCCCGGTAATTATGTAACGTATAGTGCTTCCTTCGACAGATACATAGATGCAATATCAGGTGGAATTGGTTTGCTTATGGAACAAGATAAAGCAGGTGGAGTGCTTACTAATACCAACCTGAGTGCCATATATGCTTACCAGTTAAATGTTACCAGAAACTTTACCATCAATACAGGTTTCCAGGCAACTTATCACCAGCTAAGCATTAACGAAAGCAAACTTAGTTTTGGCGACCAAATTGACCCTATTTATGGATTTATTTATCCGACCGCCGAGCAATTAACCCGTACTTCTGTAGCTGTTCCCGATTTCTCGGTTGGCATGTTAGGATATGGAAAAAATGTGTTTTTCGGCTTTGCCGTTGATCACCTTACACAACCTGATGAATCGTTGGTTCAAGGTAGCAGTCCTTTACCAATCAAATACACTGTTCACGCGGGGGCTATGATTCCTGTTAATACCGGTTCTTCTTTTTCTGAGGACGAACTTAATCTCTCCCCAAATATACTTTTCCAACAACAAGGCAGCTTTCAACAAATTGATCTTGGCTTTTATGCTATTAAAGGCTCCGTAATTGGTGGCTTTTGGTACAGAACTGATGACGCAATTATATTATTAATTGGGTTAGACAAGGGCACCGTTAAGTTTGGATACAGCTACGATATAACCATTTCGAAACTGACATTAGCAACAGGAGGGTCTCATGAACTGTCGCTCATATTCCAGTTCCAATGCCGTCCAAAACATCATAGTTATAGGGTTGTTAACTGTCCTTCCTTCTAACCATTTTATTATATTTAACCATTGTATCATGAATAAAAGCGTAAAAATCCTGGGAATTGCAGGACTATTTATTTTGGGAGCCTGCGGACATGAGAGGTCATCCACTACCGGGTGGAATTATAATGATCCTCACAACGGAGGATTCGAAGTAAATCCTTACCAGGAGCAGGAAACCGGTCCAGGCCTTGTTTTTATTGAAGGCGGTACTTTTACCATGGGACGGGTTCAGGATGACGTAATGGGAGACTGGAATAATGTTCCGCGGCGTGTAACAGTATCTTCTTTTTACATGGATGAAACGGAGGTTACAAATACCAATTACAGGGAGTACTTATACTGGACAGCCAGGGTATTTGGCCCAAACTATCCACAGGTATATACCAAAGCTTTGCCTGATACCCTTGTGTGGAGAAGCAAACTTGCTTATACAGACGATAGGGTGAAATATTATTTCCGCCATCCTGCTTATCAAAACTATCCGGTTGTGGGCATAAATTGGCTCCAGGCTACTGACTATTGCAAATGGCGTACTGACAGGGTAAATGAATATATTCTTGTACGTGAAGGGGTAATTGATTGGAGTCCTCAACCCAGCGATGCCGACTACTTTAATACGGATGAATACCTTACCGGAAAATGGGCTGGAAAAGTAAAAGTTCCACTGCCTGACTACAATCCTTCAAATATCAGCAACGGAAAAAGTGCAGGCCGTAACGTAAAAATGGAAGATGGTATATTCTTGCCTGATTATCGACTCCCAACCGAAGCAGAATGGGAATTTGCAGCATTTGGATTAATTGGAAATACTCACAATGAGCTTATTTCTCAACGCAGAATATACCCATGGAACGGTCACGCAACCCGTAACCCCGATGAAAAATACATTGGTTCGGAGCTTGCTAACTTCCAAAAAGGTGCCGGTGACTATATGGGTGTTGCCGGAGACTTGAATGATGCTGCTGATTATACTGCACCTGTGTTTTCATATTGGCCTAATGACTATGGCCTGTATGGCATGGCAGGTAACGTAAGTGAATGGGTTATGGACGTGTACAGGCCTATGATGCCTTATGACGGCAATGACTTAGGCTCTTTCAGGGGCAACATTTATGGTACCCAGGTTAAAGACCAGGATGGTATTGTAATTCAGGACTCCGTTCAATATAACGCGGACAGTGATATTGTAAGTATTCCCGGACAGGTTAAATACAGGGCGGTGGATAACCAACATAAAGAAGATAATCTTGCATTCAGAAGAAATTACCATGAATCAGATGAAACAGATTATCTTGATGGAGATCCTAATTCAAGCATGTATTTTAATGAGGGGGAAGCCGCAAGGCAATCTCATGGTAAAAAATTGATGTATGAAACCGGAAGCACAACTCTCATCAGTGATGAAGCCCGTGTTTATAAGGGCGGTTCATGGAGAGACCGTGCCTTTTGGATGAGCCCGGGAACAAGAAGATTTTTAGACCAGCACCAGGCAACCGACTATATTGGATTCCGTTGTGCCATGTCAAGATTGGGGAGCCCAATCGGGGTTGCCAAGCCTGCCGGAAAATACTAATAAAAAACAGCTTTAGTTGAAAATCTCCGGCCTTGCAGCCGGGGATTTTTTATTTATATGCTCCCGATAAATACTTTACTTTTGACAAAAATTCAACTGGATGCTTCTTGATAGAGTAAAATCGCTTGCTGCAAAGAATTTTGAAACTGTACTTACATACAGACGATATATTCATGAGCGCCCGGAATTATCGTACCAGGAAAATAATACAGCCAACTATATTTCTACTATTCTTGAACAATTTGATATTCCATACACACGTATGGCAAACACCGGTGTTATTGGCATTATAAATGGAAATAAGCCCGGTAAAACTATTGCCCTGAGAGCTGATATAGATGCGCTCCCAATTGAAGAAAAGAATGATATCCCATACAAATCAAAAAACAAGGGAGTAATGCATGCCTGCGGACATGATGTACATGCCTCTTCTTTATTGGGAACTGCGAAAATACTGAAAGAACTTTCTACCGAATGGAACGGAACCATAAAGCTCATATTTCAACCCGGTGAAGAAAAACTGCCGGGTGGTGCATCTATTCTTATTAAGGAAGGGGTAATGGAAAATCCTGCTCCATCCTCTATTTTTGCACAACATGTATTCCCCTCTCTCGAAACAGGCAAAGTTGGATTTGCAGCGGGAAACTATATGGCAGCCTGCGATGAAATCTACCTGACCGTAAAAGGCAAAGGCGGCCATGCTGCCCTTACCAAATCTACTATTAATCCGTTATTAATTACATCGGAGATATTATTGAAACTCCAGAGTACTTTCATGGATAATTCAACTACTGCTTCTCCCCTTGTACTTGCATTTGGCAAAATGAATGCCAATGGGGCCACCAATATTATCCCTGGTGAAGTAATACTTGAAGGAACTTTCCGCACCATGGATGAAGACATCCGTAAGGAGGGACAAAAAACTATAACAGAGATTATTTCTTCTACTGCCCAAAAATGGGGTGGCGATTACGACCTGAGAATTGAGAAGGGTTATCCCGTATTGCTAAATGATGAAGAACTAACTAAAAGAGCAAGGACCTCTGCCGAGGAATATATGGGCAAGCAAAATGTTGTCACCCTTGAACCGCGAATGACATCGGAAGATTTTGCTTATTATTCCCGCTTAAAACCCTGTTGCTTTTATAGGTTGGGTACAGGTAATATTTTAAAAGGAACCACCGACGGACTGCATACCCCTACATTCAATGTAGATGAAAAAGCACTGGAAACATCCATAGGTTTAATGGCATGGATTGCTATTAAAGAACTGGAAGAATAAAAAGCTTCCTTATCTTATTAGTTGCACAAACCCATCCCGCTTATAATTATTTCCCTGGCAGGTAGTGTTGATTATGTAATAGTAAACTCCATCAGGAGCTTTGCCTCCACTCTCCGTAATGCCATCCCAATATTGTGCAGGATTGGTTGATTTATACATTTCTTTCCCCCATCGGTCGTAGATTACAAGGGACCATGTAGTTATATCCTCCGTTTTGATGTAAAATAAATTATCTGTTCCATAAGGGCCGGCATAGTCGGGTGTAAATACATTTGGGACAAGCAAGTTATTACAAGGCTCTTCAACTATTATAGTCACTATCTGTTCTATTTCGCATCCCAATGTATCGGTTCCTATAACTGTATAAGTTGTAGTTACTTTGGGATTAACTTTTATAGAATCACATGGCAGATTAAGGCAAATCACAGCACTTGAATCTTTCCACTTATATTTTAATATACCTGTTCCATGTGCTACAATTATGGTATCGTCCCCAGCATAAATTACCGTATTGCAACAAGCTACCAATAAGGGATTATCGGGCATTACCGGAATTGATTTAGATATAACGCATCCATTGGAAATGCTAATTATATATTTTGAATTAGTATCTTTTACAGTTATGCTGTCACTTGTCTGTCCACCGGGAGACCACAAATACGAAAACGGGCCTGCCCCCTTGCCTATTGCTTTTATAACTACATAACTACCTTCGCAGGCAACCTTTGGAGGAATAATACTATCTGCGGGAAAAGGTTCTACAGTAATTGAAAAACTGTCTTTAACAGCGCAGCCCAAACTATTTTCAACAATCACATAGATAGTTGAATCGGCTTTCATTTTTCCGGTTATATAAATAGAGCCTTTTTGTCCCCCGGTCCATATGTAAGTAGATCCGCCACTTATTACAAGAGTGTCCTGGGAGTTGAGGCACCTTTGCGTGTCTCCGGTAATTATTGGTTTAGGAAGGGGAACTACTGTAACCGTAATCGTTTTGGGAGCACTATTACATTTCCCGACAACGGTTGAAGTATAAGTAGTAGTCACAGCCGGACTGACTGAAATAGAAGAAGTGGTGGCTCCCGTATTCCATATATAGGCCCTAGCAGGTGCGCCTGTTGCAATTGCATTTAGTGTAGTACTGTCTCCCGGGCAGATGGAATCTTTCCCATGCAATGAAAGATTTATTTCCTTAATAGTTCCAATAGTAACTGTTATAGAATCCGGACAATTTTTTGTTTCTGCATAAAGCGTATATGTGGTTGGAGCAACCGGATTTACAATTATGCTATTGGAAGTACTTTGGTTGTTCCACCTGTAACTAAGCCCCCCACTGGCTGTTAAAGTATCTGCATCTCCCGGGCATACAGAATCTTTTGTAATAGCCACCTTCACGTTCGGAACAATAGTATGGATTACAAAAGAAGTATCATGTGAACAGAGGCCGTTACTCACATTTACAGATATGGTTTCTGTTGCCTGTGGCACCACGGTGATAGTGGACGTAGTCCCGGAGTTGGACCACAAATATCTCGTGCCGCCTGTTACTATTAAAGTATCTGCATATCCTGTACAAACAGAATCTTTACCACTAATTACCGGCTTGGGCGTAGTAAGAACTTTTATGGTAGTAATCTCGCTCCCTGTGCATCCATTGGTATCGGTTCCTATAACTGTGTAAGTTGTAGTTACCGAAGGATTGGCGATAGGTGAAGGACAATTGTAACAACTTAATCCTGTATTCGGTGACCAGCTGTAAGTACTTCCACCGGATGCCTTCAATGCTAGATTACCTCCTATGCACATACTATCCTCACGCGGAACAATACTGATAACTGGAGGAGAAGGGTTTACAAGTGTAGCTACAACAAAGGCCTTACACCCTGCATCATCAGTTATTGTACATGTATAGCTGCCTGCAGCAAGCCCGGTATCTTTTTGGTTAGTTGAGCCATTACTCCAGTTATAAGTATAAGGAGAAACTCCGCCAACCGGGTAAGCAGTAACATTGCCCTTGCGCAAAATACAGCCGGGGTTCGTATCTTTTACCGAAGCCGTATATCCCAGCTTGCTATTAATTATTGTTCTAGCAGTGTAGTTGAGCGGGGGACAGGCTCCATCCGTTACTTTAACACTATAAACACCTGCGCATAGGCCGGTATCTGTCTGGTTAGTATCGCCATTGTTCCATAAAAAAGTGTATGGTGCTACTCCGCAATTAACGTTGGCTGTTGCCCTGCCATTACATCGTATACAGGAGGAAGGAACAGTGTATGTAATGGTAACCGGTGGTGGTGTGCTGACTGCACATAGAAAACCCTTGCCACATGCGTATAACATATTATTGGAAGCTCCTAATTTCATATCATATACAGAATCGGGCAGCAAATAGGAATTTGTTTTGTGGAGGTTTACATCATACCGGTAAGCCGAGTCGAGAACCCCAAGAAAAATATCATCACAGGTACCAACGGTAAGCCCTCCTGCAATTGCAGGTGTTTTATAGATTTTAATACTGCCCAGGTTGGCACCTGTAGTAAAGTTCCACTTATTAAGCACGGAACCATCAAAACTATATAAGAAGTTTAAACTCGCTGCAAGGCCGTTATATCCATTGCCACCTGTTGAACCAAGGTATCCGGGGATATAGGTCGGCTGCGAAAGCTCATAAAAGGAATACCCGCTGGGCACATTAAATAAAACAGGCGCAAAAGAAGGAAGCGGAGCCTTAATAATACCATTTGTATCATCAAAGGCATAGCAGTTCCCATAATTATCAAGGGCAAGCATCGAAAAATCGATATGAAATGTATTTAGTACTTGTTTGGGAACAAGTGTTGCTAGCGTTGTATCAAGCATAGCAATCTGGTATGAAAACCCGGTAATCCCTCCACCTATCATCATACCTTCTTGTTCGCAATTATTGTATGCCATTTTCCATATTTCCGTGAAGTTGTGATTTCCACTGTTAGTAGCAACCTGTATACCATTTGTATTAATCTTTAACACTTCGGCGCCATATTGTGGGTCGCATCCCTCACCAATAAAAGTAGAGCCTGAATGTCCATCCACACACATGCCTCCATAAAAACTAAAATTTGTGGTGTCCAGAAATATGTAAACAAAGCTGGTAGTATATGACCACAGCAAAGCACCTGAGCTGTCAAACTTATCAAGCATATAGGGAAACCTACTTCCATACACATAAATATTTCCATGGGAATCAATATTCAGGTCGTATGCTTTATTGCCTTTTACAAAATCGGGAGCTGAAATCCAGGGGTCAATAGTTAGTATTTTGCTTCTATCATAGGAGCCCACATCAAATGAAATAGTATTGCCCAACGTTTTAAACGCAACCGATAGCGATTCTTTCTTCCCATCGTTGTCTGTAAATGCACCGGGCGCATGATCTATCAACTTGGTAAATGGAGCAGTTATTGTAATATTTTGACTGGTTAGCTTGATCTGGGTATTACCGGAATAATGCATTTCAAATTTACTGATATCAGCGCCGGGCTTAGCAATAATGGTATACTCTATTCCACCCTTATCCGGATAAAAAAACTCCACGTCTATTCCATTGTAAAGATTATGATAAATCAACTTTTTCCAGGCATTAGCTTTAATACCCGATTTCCCTGTCTTGTCATTTGGGTTGCTATACGTAAAATAGTTGGTAGCAGGCTCCTGTACTTCAATAAAAGGATTAGCATTTGCTCCTTCCCACTGCATTTGTATAAACTCATGCTTTATTTTTAAGCCGGCCTCTTTTTCATCGCCATCATCTTCCTTATCTTTTGTGCTTTTATCCCTGTAAATACTATCAAAGCGATAGGTAATTGAATTATTTGTGAAGTAAATGTTTACGGCCCCCTTCCGGGTGAAATAGGCAATTTTACCCCCAGCTTCTTTTTGTTCCTGCTTAGAAAACTGTCCTTTATTCTCAATAAATACATGCTGGTCAAACGGGTTTGCTTTCCATTTAACAGCCGATTTGCTTCCCTGTGAAAATGAGGAATAACTACCTAACGATATACCGAGAATAAGAAAAAAGTAAACCTTCCCCATGGTTTCTACTGTGTATTACAAACTTACGCAAAGTTTGCTTTATGATTTATCTCTAGGGGAATTAGTTAGAAGCCAGCTTTATCTTGGTGCCGGGAGAAAGCTTTGCAGTTGTACCCAGATTATTGAGCTTCTTAATAGTGGCTACCGACACTCCGGTACTTTGCGAAATATGCCACAAGGTATCTCCTTTCTGCACGATATAGTAATCTTTTGAAGCCGACTTACCTTTCTTAGTTGCAACTGTACTGCCTTTATATTTTCTGCCTACATACACCATCAAATGCTGCCCGGGATGGATATCGGCACTTGCCAATCCATTCCATTCCTTTAGTTCGCGCACGGTGCAGTGGTAGCGGTTCGCTACGGTGCTCAGATGCTCTCCCCTGCGCACCCTGTGATATTCCACCTCCGGCATATTTTGTTGCATTGCCAGCATTTGTTGGCTGGTGAGAGTATCTCTTTTAGCAAGATCATAAATAGCTTTTTCGTTCGTTACAAAAAGGCCCACTTTTGAAACAGGAAGGCATACTGTATAGCAGCCATCGTTTGAATAGGGTATTACACCGAGTTTATATTCAGGATTCAAATAAGTAATTTGGTTATACGGTATATTCAGGTACTTGGATATTTGTGTAAATGATAATTCAGAATGTACGCAAACCGTATCAAGGTCAAAGAAAGTAGCATTGGGAATGCCGGGATATATATTGTGCGAAGTAGCATAATTCATTACATAGTTTACTGCAATAAATGCGGGAACATAGCCCTGGGTTTCCTTCGGCAAATAAGGACGGATTTGCCAAAAATTCATCTTGCCCCCTGAACGGCGAATAGCTTTGCTTACCTCCACAGGCCCGCAATTATATGCTGCAAGCGCCAGTTGCCAATCATTAAACATACCATGCAAATAGTTTAGGTACTGGCATGCTGCAATAGTTGATTTTACCACATCATTCCGCTCATCTATGTACGATGTTACTTGCAAATTATATAGTTTTCCCGTAGTATACATGAATTGCCATAAGCCACGTGCACCTGCCCTGGAGCATGCCTCCGGGTTCAAAGCAGATTCTACCACGGCAAGATATTTAAGTTCTAATGGCATCTTATAGCGGTCCAATGTTTGTTCCATTAAAGGGAAATACAGTTTTGAGAGAGCCAGCATACGGGAAGTTAACGCCCTCTTCCTCACTGCATACATTTCAATATATCCCTTCACAACATCATTATAAACCAAGTCAAATGGGGATTGTTCATCTAACTTTTCCATACGGTCCTCGAATACTTTATCGCTATACCAGGGGATGGAGTCGGACGAAAAATGATATACCGGGGATTTTACAAAGTCATATCCTTTTTCAAAAAAGTTAAGATGGGAAAGACTATCGAGGTTAGCTGCAATGGGGTCGTCGGCAAAGCGCGCTGAATCTTTCTTCGAAAGGGTATCGTGCGGCATGGCTATGCTCGTCACTGCAACCAGCATTGCGGCGAATAATAAAAGGTATTTTGCTTTTTTTATGAGCATAAGGGTTGTATACGAAAACAGAATAAATAAGTTCCGGATTTGCAATTTTACAAAGAAATACCTGTATTACAAAATATTTCAGTTAATTATATTCACGAGGCATTGTTCATTAACTTCTCCGAAAAGGCCAGCAAAGTCATTTCATCGTACTTGCGTGCCATAAGCTGTACCCCAAAAGGCAAGCCATTGGAGTGTTTGCCCAGCGGTAATGATATAGCAGGCAGCCCTGTAATAGGGGCCTGTACCGTAAAAATATCTTCCAAATACATTTTAATAGGGTCCAAATCATTCTGCCCAAAGGGGAAAGCAGTACCCGGTGTAGTGGGCAATAGTACCAGGTCGTAATTCTTGAATATTTCATTGGTTTTTTCAACAAATATTCTCCGCACTTTCTGCCCCCGGGCATAATAAGCGTCATAATATCCGGTGCTTAATACAAATGTGCCAAGCATAATACGCCTTTTCACTTCTTTGCCAAATCCGGCAGAGCGGGATTTTTTATAAACCGAATCAGGGTCCTTAGCTTCCAAACTTCTGTAACCATAGTTAATTCCACTATACCGTGAAAGATTGGAAGAAGCTTCGGCAGTCGTTAACACATAATAAGTCGGCACAGCAAAATCAATAAAAGGGAAGGAAACAGGTTCTACCGCATGCCCCTGTGATTTAAGTGTGGTGATGGTTTTCTCTAAATGTGCCTTTATTTCCGGGTCAAGGCCATCGTGTTCGATGCACTCTTTAATATAAGCAATACGGAGTTTACTTGTATCAACCTTTCTATATTCTTCCACATAATTGGGCGATTCTTTTTGAAGAAGAGTGCTGTCATACTCATCTTTACCAGACATTATTTCCAGCAACAAAGCAGCATCATCAATAGTATTGGTAAGCGGACCTATCTGGTCAAATGTGGAAGCATATGCCAACAACCCGTAACGGGATATCCTGCCATAGCTTGGTTTCATGCCAATTACCCCACAAAAGGATGCAGGCTGGCGTATAGAACCTCCTGTATCGCTTCCCAAAGCTGCCGTACAGAGGCCTGCTGCCACTGCCGTGGCAGAACCTCCCGACGACCCCCCCGGAACCCTACTATTATCGTGAGGATTTAGCACTTTTCCATAAGCCGATTTTTCGTTGGAGCTACCCATTGCAAATTCATCGCAATTACAACGTCCGATAATTATGGCATCCTCCGCCAACAATCTTTCCACCACAGTAGAGTGATAGAGTGATACAAACCCTTCCAATATTTTGGAAGAAGCTGAAACATGATGTCCTTTATAGCAAATATTATCCTTTATGGCTATTACCATCCCGGCAAGCCTGCCACCTTTTCCCTTTTTTATTTTTCCATCTATTTCTTCAGCACGCTGCAAAGCTTCAGCAGCAAATACTTCCAGGAATGCATTTAAGTGCCTGTTTTCTTCAATACGCTTTAAATAGGATGAAACGAGAGCATGGCAATCTAATCTCCCTGCACTAATTTCTTTTCTTATTTCTCCAAAAGAACTATGTACATTCATACAAACTTATGCCTGATTTATTTTGTCAATAGCAGCCGCCAGTTTATGGTCCTTTTCTGTTACAATATCTCCTGCACTATGTGTATTTAACCATATTTCAAGCGTATTGTAGGTATTTTTCCACTCGGGGTGATGGTCCATTTTTTCTGCAATTAATGCTACATGAGTCATAAATGCAAAGGCTTCCACAAAATTTTTAAATAAAAATTTTTTATACAATTTGTTATTTGATTCCTGCCACATAAATATAGTTTTTAATTGTTACGGTGCTAATCTTTCTATTTTCCAATTCCCATTCTCATTTGTATAGAGAATCCTGTCGTGTAAGCGGCTTAATCTTCCCTGCCAAAATTCTATTCTGTGAGGAACAATGCAATATCCACCCCAAAAAGGAGGACGGGGGATTTCTTTCCCTTCATGCTTTTTAAGGAAATCCGAATGCTCCTGCTCCAACCCTTCCCTGCCTGAAATAGCCAGGCTTTGGGGCGATACCCAGGCTCCTGCTTTGCTTCCCGCGGGCCTTGTTTTAAAGTATTCATCCGAATCTGCCTCACTAATTTTTTTTACTTGTCCTTCTACTCTTACCTGTTTTTCAAGAGTCACCCAAAAAAAAGTCATGGCTGCAAACGCATTTTCCTCCAACTCTTTTCCCTTGCGGCTATCGTAATTGGTAAAAAATACAAAGCCCTCTTTTTCCAATCCTTTCAATAACACTATTCTTGCAGACGGCCTGGCATTTTTAGAAGCCGTAGACAGCACAAAAGCATTTGCATCTTTTGGCTGGTGTTTGATGGCCTCGGAAAACCATTTTTCAAATTGGGAAAATGGATTATCCGCAACTTCTGCTTCATTCAAATGCTTATCGTCTGAGGTGTATTTTATTTCTAATATATCCCTTTTTAACTTACTCATACATCAACATAAGGAATGCAAAAGTAGTAAAACAGGCAAGATATTCCGGTTTTACATTCCTGCCAAAAAGTGGAGAAAGAATCCGTTTTGGCCAAGCTGGTTAAATGAATATTCAAATCGCATTACAATACTATAGTAGGCAACTATATCGACTCCAAACCCATAGCCCCAAAGAGGGGTATCTGTCAAAAAATTATTTTCGACATTAGGGTCTCCAGCACTTACATACCCCCAATCGGTATATGCTGTAATGTATAAAGCAAAATTGGCCTTTTTAAATTGACTTCTCCGGAAAAAGGGTACCTGCTGAACAGGTAATTCTATATAGGGTATATTAATTAGCTGGTATTTTATTTCATTTTTTATCAGTGCATAATTGTTACCATCTATCACATAGTCTTCATACCCCCGCACAAATTCATTTCCATAGCCCAATCCCCTTTGTAAATAATAGGGCTGGCTGGCACTTCCGGAAAACTTCCCTTCTGCCGAAGAAGCATAAAATAGCTTGTCGGTTACCTCCCAATACTTGTGTATGGAGGACTGGACGTAGGTCATATTGAATGCTTGCTCTTTGGGAATAGCAATGCCTAGTCCAAAATCATTCAGGCTAAAATCGAAATAATACCCCTTTAACGGATAGGGTCCATAATCACGGAGGTCACGGCGGAAATAATATTTTGCACCAAAAAATGCAGCATGGGTAAGGTTATAAGGCAGGTAATCGTTGGTTAACTTTAAAATGGTATCGTTTAGATAGCACGCTGAAAAATTCAGTTCAAAGTAATGCATATTATATAATCCCTGGCGATACGTAAGATCAACGGTTGAAGTATATTGCTGTTGGAGAGCAGAATTAGGGGTACTTAAAAAAGTTAAAATATTGCCTACAGAAGTATAGGCTATTTCTTTATTTTCGGAAGAAGTAAAATTAAATTGCAATCCAAAATCCTGTTTTTTAGTTATGTAAGGTATAATGTATGATATACCCCACTGCTGAGTATAGCCAAGTTGCAGTTTTATTCTGAGGATTTCTCTGTTTCCTGTCGTATTATTATCGTTTAAGAAAAAACCATAGTCAACCTTACTTAGGCTACGGTGGTCCTGGCTCCACCAAACATTAAAATTTCTTTCTTCAATTTGAAAAAGCGGAATAGGGAATATATACCATTGTTCCACTACACTTATAATAACTTTCGTTCCACCGGTTGCATTGTTTATCGTGTCAATATTGGCAAAATTAAAAAGCCCTGCATTCATTATATTGTTTCGGGAACGCTGGGCATCTTCACTCCAATTTGACAAAAGAAGAGTATCATCTTTTTTAAAAGTAAGCTCCCGAAGAATAATAGCGGTTTTAGTTATGGAATTACCCTCAACTGTAATAGAAGTTATAACGATTTTTTTTCCACGCAGGGAATCGGGAGTATTTTGAGCTCGCATGGACGTACACGTTACTACCGCGAGAAACAGGATAAAATTGACGCGGTGGTAAAATTTCATTACCGGATTTTTTCAGATATTTAAATAGTGCATCAGCGAATCGTAACGGTCCTTCAAACTTTTGCCTGCATTGCCCTGTGAAAATGATGCCTGTACCTTGTAGCCATAGCGTTCAAGTGTTTGTAATACGGGAGAGGGATCTTCCATATTTATTTTAAAAGTGACATCCAGTTCGGTAGAATCTCTGTGAGGGGTCAAAAAAAGGCTTAGTATTCTTGCTCCGTTGCTCTCTGCTATTTGTGCTATTTGGGAAAGCGAGTAGTCCATTTGATGCAATTCAAGAACAATAAGGCTACCGGGGTCCCTGGCATCTACTATTTCAGAAAAATAAGAAAGCAGTTTTTGTTGCGTAATTACACCCATATATCTTTCCCGTTCATCCAGCACAGGTATTAATGTAATCTTGAGTGTATCATAAACCTTCAGCGCTTCATAGGCATGCTGGTATTCAAAAACGAAAGGTTTCGCCAAGGCTTTTCTAAGTTTGCCCACCTGTTCATCGGGAGTAACAAAATCTATTATTTCAGTATCTGAAACAATGCCGACATAAGTGGTTCTGTCAATTATAGGCAAGTGCGAAACCTTGAATTCATCCATCCATTCAAGTGCCTTTTTACCTTCGTCGTGAATAGTGAGTGGGGGAATATCTATGCTTATGAGGTCCCTGGCTAACATTTATTATTCTATTTTATAAAATCCAAAACTACTACTTTTTAAATAGACTCCCTAATTAGAAAAATGCCCGGATAGAAGCATTGCCGGTATTTACAATTGAGGAGCCGGGTTCGGCGCGGCCTGTATACGATAGATTTAACTGAATATTTCCCGAAAGGTTACGCAAATAACTAATTCCCCATGTATAATTATTTCCTGCATTCAATCCTTGAAGTATTTCAAGCCCGAGTGGACTGGAAGGATCCTCGTTAAAGGCTATTTTCACATAATTGAAATTGGCGGTAAAACTTCCTTTGGTAACCACATTATACTTTATTTCCAGTCCGCTATTTTCCTGTGTGGAGGATCCTCCTCCATCTGACAGGGCATTTACTTTGTCCGAATAAGTGAATGATGCAGTTATACGGAAGCTGGTAGTGGGCTGAAAATTTAATTTGGGCTCCACCTGGTAATAATTAATATCAAAGTTATTGGAAGGAAAGTAAGCCGAGTTGCTTATATCCGCACCTGCTTTACCATCTCCTTCCAGAATCCATTTAGTAGTTAAGCCTACACGGGCATGTAAATCTTGGTAGGTAGCTACTCTTGACTGCCCTCCATCTTCTTCCAGGACAGTTTTATTGCGGGTATCACTATAGGTGTAGTCCATCCCGAAATGAGGATTTAGTTGATTAAAATAGACTGTATTTCGTAGCGAGGAGTTTAATCCGATTACAGTACTATCACTCGTATTTTGTATGAAAGGATTGTAAGCATTCAAAGGGTTAGTAGAGGTTGTTTTCCGGTCGGTATGAAGAGCCAATTGTTCTGAAAAAAGTGCAAAAAATTTCTTTAACCCTTTTTTGGAGGACCAAGCCGCAGCAGGGCGCAAACTAAACGTCTCCGTAAAACCGCTTGTATACACTTTCTCATAATTGGTGGTGGGTGTATATACCCTTATGTAATCGGCTTCATCGGGAAAAGGGGCTACATAGAATTCGTTTAATTCTTTAATGCCATCGTGGTTAAAATCTGTCCAGGCATATACACCTGTACCTTGTGCAACCTGCAGGTAGGTATATTCTTCCTTGGGCTGCAAGCCCGAGCCTGCCTGGTAAAATGTGCTGGTATTGATTACTCCCTTTAAAATGTTTGCATCATATTCTGCCTGGCCAACTAAAGCATTTACAGGGGTTTGCCCTTCTGCAATGGCCGAATCTGCCAAAACCTGCATAATGTGATAAGTTACATTGGCTTTAAAACGGCTCTTGGGATTTTTAAGAAAAGATGCACTGGCCGATAAATTCCTTGTGAAAAGAGACTTTACCATTTCATTGTGTTGAAGGTCTGCTCCATAGTCTGTACGTTCGGAATAATCTATGCCATAATTTCTTTTTGCCGTATCGGGAGTTTTGAAAAATGCATCCCACTGGTAAAATTGATAATTGCTTGCCTGCTCAAATAACGAAGAAGATGTGCCAACAATACTGTCGGTTAGGCGCGAACGGAAAATATCTTTCTCTGTCGATTCACCTACCCCGGCTACCCAAAAAAGTACCTTGTGCGAAATGGTAGCGGATTCTTTATAATAATTACTGGTACTTTCTGTTGATTTGCTTTGAAGCAAAGAGCCGTTAAAGCTTGTCATAAAACCGGCTTCATCCAGTTTCAGGGCAGCAGTATGTTTGGTAGCATTGTATGCACCTCCTTCTAAAAATGCCTGGAAGTCGTAACTTATTTGGTCTTTTTTATTACCGAAAAGAAAATTACCATCCGCCAGGTTTTGGTTGTCCACAATGCTGTCGCTCGTAAGGTTCCAGCTCCGCGCAAAATCAACAGAGCGGTATCTTTCAATAGGTGAAAAATCTTTTTGTACGGCTTCATAGCTTAAATTCGTTTGCAACCGCCACACATTGCCTTTATTTTCTTTAGTACTGTCTGCCATAAAAGTAATATTGTGAAACAACACCCTGCCCGCATAACCTACATCCTGGCTTTTATCAAATGTGGAGAACGTGTTTACATCACTATTGGTAAGCGCTCCCTCCAGGTTGATACTGGTGTTTTTTGAAAATTGGTAATTCCCCCCCGCTGTTATCATTTGTTTTTTCTTGGGTGTTATAAGCAGCACTTGTGCAATATAATTTCCCTGGCGAACACCATTAACAGGTGCTTTCCACTGGTAAACATTCCCGTTTGCAGCCGATTGTATTTGTGCATAATCGCCCTGCCCTTGCGGAACCTGTGAAAAACTCACACTAAAATGATTAGGCGAAGATTTGGGAATGTTTATAATTGAATCAGGGCAGTAAACAAATACCGAATCTGTAATTACACCCACCGTAGTATCTACCTCCCTATAAAATACCTGTGTACTATTGTAAGCGGAATTTACAGCACCCGGCACCAATGCATTCTGGATGTTGTTTCCCAATGATGCTAAAAACTGTTCCTGTTCCGGGTTCAGTGATTGGGTAAGCTGCTGGTTCTTGGCATCCTGTTCCGAATACATATTAAATCCTAATGTGAGCTTATCCTCGTGATAATCCATAGCTGTATGAATAATTGAACGCTCGTAGGTCAGGTCGCTATATTGAAAATCTACAATGATCTGCGATGAGGCAGTAATAAGATGTTTAGGAGTAAACGTAAGTTGGGCTGCATTATAGTCAATCGTATAATCATTATTCTGCCCGCGTTGCAGCAACTGTCCGTCTAAATATACTTTTTCAGTTCCTGAAAGAATGACAATAAAAGTTTCCCCATTTGCTCCTGTCAGCCTGTAAGGGCCCAAATTTCCATCAATGGCTGCAACATTGTTTTCGGCATAATTCCCTTTTGCAATACCAGCCGCAAGTGTAATTCTCATTACACAGGCTTTAGTAGTGTCTTTATTCGGCCTTGTAAAAAACCGTGTAGTGAATAATCCTCCTTCAGCTTTTTCATTAAACCCCATAAAGTATCCGTTGGGGTTTCCTATCTCGAAATCGCCCGCAATTAAACTGGTATGCTGGTCATATAACTTTATAAAAACCTTATCAAAATCCTGTAATTGTGTAGTATTCCCTTCCGGTTGAATGGGGAGATTATCATCTGTTGCAGCTACCAGCACGTTCACATTATTACTTAGCTTACCTGCCAATTGTAAGTTAAGGCTAGAGTTTACATTCAGGTTTTGGTTATTCCCAAATGAAATTCCTCTCGATATACTACCGCTTTTACTTAACGTACCCAAATCAAAAGGGTCATTGATGCCGCTATTAGCTCCTACCTGGTAAATATATCCCGATTGATTATTATACAGAATTGGGTGGACAATAGAATTGTCTTTATGTTGCCAAGTCTTGGATAATAAGTATGGAAACACCCGGTACGTGCAAACGAAAGTATCTATTGGAACTCCCATACCTTTTAACTTATCTGTGTTCAATACAATTTCACCGGCTTCGGGTATGGTGGTGTAGCCATTAGAATCTACCACTTCATTGTGTAGTAAAAGATGCAGCGAACCGGGTACTATACTTAATGTATCGAGCCTTATAGTGTCTGTTTGAGCAGAAACAGCAACAGCCTTTCTGCGCTGGTTCGACAATGACTGGGCATCTCCGCAACCAGGCAGAAAAAAACAGAACAGGAACAATAGAAAAAGGAATCTCCTCACCCGTGAAAACTACGAATATCGTGAATTAACGCAAAAACTATACATTTGTTGGATTGACGATATGAAAAGACTTATTACATATAACCTGAATGGCATCCGTTCTGCTATGTCCAAGGGCTGGCTTGAGTGGATAAAAAACATAAATCCTGACATTGTATGTGTGCAGGAAATCAAAGCCCAAACAGACCAGCTAAACTTGCAGGATTTTACTGATGCAGGGTATCACAATTACTGGTACCCGGCAGAAAAGAAAGGATATAGCGGGGTAGCCATATTCACCAAACAAAAGCCCGACCATGTAGAATATGGCTGCGGATTTAATGATGAAGAAGGGAGGGTGTTAAGAGCCGATTTTGGAGATGTTTCTGTAATAAGTGTATACATGCCATCCGGTACATCCGGTGATGAGAGGCAGGCTTTCAAAATGAAGTGGCTGGCACAATTCCAGGCCTATATTGACCAATTAAAAAAGAACCGCCCTAACATTATTATTTCAGGAGATTACAATATATGCCATCGTGCGATAGATATTCACAATCCTATAAGCAATGCAAACTCATCCGGTTTTTTGCCTGAAGAAAGGGAGTGGATAGACAGTTTTATGAGTTCAGGGTTTATTGATTCATTCCGCTATTTCAATAAGCTGCCCCATAACTATACCTGGTGGAGTTTCAGGTCGAATGCAAGAGCTAAGAACTTAGGGTGGAGAATTGATTACAACCTGGTTAGCGCTCCTATGGAAAAGGCTATGAAAATGGCTTATATATTACCTGAAGCCAGGCACTCAGACCACTGTCCTTGTATGCTGGAGCTGGAGTTTTAGAGTCTCTTCAGTGCTTCCGTTACATCCACTTTTTTCATCACGATATTTTCCATTTCAGCTACATTTACACGCTCTTGCTTCATCGTATCCCTATCGCGAATGGTAACGGTATTATCTTCTAATGTTTGGTGGTCAATGGTGATACAATAGGGTGTTCCGATAGCATCCTGCCTGCGGTAGCGCTTGCCGATAGAGTCTTTTTCATCATATTGGCAATACGTATGCCATTTCAGGCTGTTGAATATTTCCATTGCCTTTTCGGGTAGCCCGTCTTTCTTAACTAAAGGAAGTACACCCACTTTTACAGGAGCCAGGAAATGGGGTATATTCATTACAGCTCTTTCGGTTCCGTCTTCCAGTTTTTCGGTTACAAGCGACTGTGAGAGTATGGCCAATACAGTGCGGTCGAGCCCAATGGAAGTTTCTACCACATAAGGAACATAGCTGCTATTTAATTCCGGGTCGAAATATTGCAGCTTTTTACCGGAATATTTTTCATGGCTTTTAAGGTCAAAATCGGTGCGGGAGTGTATGCCTTCCAGTTCCTTAAATCCAAAAGGAAACTCAAATTCAATATCGCTGGCAGCATTGGCATAATGTGCCAACTTGGTATGGTCCTTAAACCTGTATTTTGCAGCAGGGAATCCCAGGCTGTGGTGCCATGCAAGGCGCTTGTTTTTCCAGTATTCATACCACTCCAGTTCGGCACCGGGCTGTACAAAAAACTGCATCTCCATTTGTTCGAATTCCCGCATACGGAAAATAAACTGGCGGGCCACTATCTCGTTCCGGAAAGCCTTTCCCGTTTGTGCAATTCCAAAAGGAATTTTCATCCTCGTAGTTTTCTGCACATTCAAAAAGTTTACAAAAATGCCCTGTGCGGTTTCCGGCCGCAGATATAGCAGGTTTGAGCTTTCCTCCATAGCACCCATACTGGTGGAAAACATCAGGTTGAACTGTCTTACATCGGTCCAGTTTTTTGTTCCCGAAATGGGGCAAACAATCTCACAATCAATTATTAACTGCCTTAATTCCGTCAAATCACTGTCTTCCATCGCCTTTTTAAAGCGGGAGTAGACTGTCTCAATACCACTTTGTATTTCTTTTATCCTTGGATTAGTGGAGCGGTACAAAGCCTCATCAAATTTTTCTCCAAACCTCTTTTTGGCTTTATCTACTTCTTTTTCAATCTTATCAGCCTGCTTGGCGAGATAATCTTCTATCAGGTTATCTGCCCGGTAGCGCTTTTTAGAATCTTTGTTATCAATCAGGGGGTCATTAAAAGCATCCACATGGCCGGATGCCTTCCAAATAGTAGGATGCATAAAAATAGCAGAGTCTATGCCTACAATGTTTTCATGTAGCTGCACCATGGATTTCCACCAATAGGAACGGATATTATTCTTCAGCTCAACCCCATAAGAACCATAGTCATACACAGCGCTAAGCCCGTCATATATTTCGCTCGATGGAAAAATAAACCCATACTCCTTGCTGTGGGAAATTACATTTTTAAAGTGCTCTTCATTATTCATATCAATGGCTCTGCTCCTGTTTGGGCAACAAACTTAACTATTTTATGCTTCCTTTTGCCCCAAAGGATAATACAGGAAGGACAGATTCTTCACTTTGTTTGGAATCTATCAGATTAAAAACATTGTTGTATGTATTTTAAACATTTTTTTACTTTTGCACCTTAAAAAACAAACCTTTACAAAAAATTACCTAATTTTATTTCCCATTATACCCAACCTTTTTCAGGCTGGTTGCGTATGGGCAATATTAACATTCAAAAACTAAACAATATGAAAAAACTATTCCTTTTACTCGGTGTAATCTCCTTGCAGGCCATGCAAACAGCAAGCGCCCAAGCTGATACTATTTATAACCCCGGCTTTGAAAAATGGACACCAAATCCTCTCGTTGCAGCCTATGACCCTAATGCCGGTAATTCAAACAATGGGTGGTGGGAGTTTAATGTATTAAACTTCAGTTTGCTTGGTGGTACTCCTATTACTGTATTTAGGGACAGTGTAAAGCCTCTCCCGGAACAGGGCAAGTACTATGCCAGGATTGTTTCGAATGTAATGACAGAAGGAAATAATGGCTCATATGCTCTCATGCAAAAATATGGGTTTCCATACCCTGATACTAATGGACTCCTTTTTACAGGCTATGTAAGTGCCAGCGGAAATGGCCTTACAGTTAGAAAAGGTTATCCTTTTGTTCATAAAATGAAATCATTTTCATTTTATTACCGCTATATTCCCAATGGTACAGATTCATGCTTCTGCCTTGTTTCCTTATCTACGGCAGGTAAAGTAATCGGGACGGGTAGCTGGTATGCTAATACCAAACAAACCTCATGGACATCGGCCACGGTTAATGTTACCTACACTGCCCAAACGGCACCCGATTCTATCTTTATTTTATATAGTGCCTGCTCCTTAAAATCTAAGCCAAAACCTTATGACACGATGGATTTAGATGGCACTTCAAATACTATATTGGGTATTGATAATATTACTGCTGAGCAAGACAATGTGAACCTCTATCCTAACCCGGCAAATACCCAAATCAACCTTGCTGTTACAGGCCAATACCAGGCAAGCAAGGTAGAAGTTTATGACATTTCGGGTAAGTCTATAGGAACCTATGCTATTCGCAATAACTTCCTTAGCATTAATACCCAGTCATATACTAATGGCCTATATCTCTATAGGTTGTTAGATGATAACGGAACCCAATTGAATGTAGGGAAATTCAGTATAGTTAAGTAAGCTATATAGCTCTATTATAAAAAGTCCCGTTCCACTTTCGCAGAACGGGACTTTTTGTTTTCATCAACCAGATTATTGATTAACCCATAGGGAAAGTGATGCAGAATAAAAAAACCGAACCGGATTATTTGCTCCTACACTCGTCGGTGCCGATACAAAATTACTGGGATTTGTATATGCCAAAGGTGTAGAAGATTGGTTGGTTGTTATTTCCCAAAGTTGCCCATCTTTAGGAGATGAGGGATCTGTAATAGTTAATACACCTATAGCAGAACCTGTTAAGAGTAACATCTGGCTTCCGTTTGAAACTACTGTACCTGAAATTGCAGAATTTACTTGTACCGGAACTGCATAGGCTCCTGCCCCTATACCAAATGTTGTCAGGTTACTATTACCCACTACAGCTGAGTTACTGTATAAAACTGTTGCTCCATAACCTATTGCAATTGCATTTGCAAGCGATGACGATGCTCCTGTATTCGCCTGGTAACCTATATAAGTATTATAGTATCCCCCGTTATCATTATATCCTGCTGAATCTCCGCACGCAGTATTCCGGCTCCCATTTATATTTCTTAAAGCGTTCATTCCAATTGCACTATTACTACTTCCTGTTGTATTGGTTAACAGACCATTTGCTCCATCTGCCACATTAAAAGTTCCTGAAGTAGTATAACCTAGAGCTGAGTAACCATTAGCTGTGTTATAGTTACCGGTAATATTGCTTCCCAATGCACTAAATCCGTTGGCAACACAACCACTCGCATTGCTAAAATACAATGCATATTCTCCCATTGCAGTATTTTGTATCCCTGTCTGATTTTCATACATTGCAGCAAGACCTACTGCAGTATTATCGTATCCAGTAGTATTTCCCACAAGTGCAGCTGCCCCTACTGCAGTATTACTCATCCTATTACCATCTGAAGTCGGTTGATTTGAATATAAAGCAGCATATCCTATTGCAGTATTAGCAGTATATCCCGAGTATGACTGAGTATATAATGCTTCATAACCTACTGCTACATTCTGACCTGCCTCTACATTACTATAAAGGGCATCATAACCTACTGCTACATTATAACTACCGATAGTATTACGATAAAGTGCACTTGCGCCGATAGCTACATTATTATCGGCTGTATTATTATAAAGAGCTTCATAACCTTCTGCGACATTATAGCTGGCGGCACTATTTGAATTAAACATAGCAGCAAACCCGACAATAGCATTACCGCTACCTGAACAGCCATCTAATGCTTCAATCTAATAAACTCTGCGGATCTAGATTAAATGTTGTTCCAGCATACTGATCTACCGCTGTACCTTTTAATTTGTCAATAGTAAACTTCGCCTTTTCAAAATACACATTTAACTCAAAGTTTTTGCTAATCTTCCATCTGGATATTCCGAAATAATATTTATAAAACATAATAACTGTAAGATGTCATTTACTGGAGACGCAATTCTTGTAATTACAATGTCTTTAAGGCCTAAATCTTTCATGTATGCTGCAATAATAAAGAAAATTATCCAATTAGCACTTATAAGTACTGCATTTAATAGTGCTAATATAAACGGTGCTAAACTCATAAAATTGACAGTCCCTTTTAAAATCCTGTCTTTTATGAAAAAGGTATCAGAGAAAACAAAGCCAAAACCTAAAGAAGTTACCCAATTAGGTAAACGTATTAAAGAATTAAGACAGGCTAAAGGATATACCTCCCAAGAAACATTTGCCTATGATAATGAATATACTCTGAGCTATTATTCCAGGCTGGAAAGAGGCGAGGATATGAGATTCAGTAGCCTTGTTAGAGTTTGTAAAGCCCTGAACATCACACTTGAAGACTTTTTTAAAGGATTTAATTGAAATTCCTCCCACTCATCAACCATTGTTTAGAGTAGAGCCCCATTTATTTGCTACGTAATTGCCACACACTTATATCACAAAAAGATATGTCACGATGTCCAAAAAAATACGTCACGGTAAAAAGCTACCTTAAGTAATTGGTTTTGTGAGCCTACTATCTTTATGTCACGTTGCCATTCCGTAAAAAACCGTGACATAAAACTTTTTCAATTCAATAGAATTCTATCCGTTTTTTCACTCCCAAACGGACCCATTTTGGGAAAAATCCTGCCGAATCTATTTTTGGTAGGCATGGGCATCACACAATGGATTTTAGAAATTAACCAAAAAAATCATTATTCCTCATTCAGGATTTAAAATTTTCTTACCTTTGCACCCCTTTTTAAGAAAACAGGATAAAAGGGGAAGAATAAAATAAATTAAATTATTGTGAATACACCGAGCTATAAAACACTGTCTGCCAATAAACAAACGGTAAAAAAGGAATGGTTCATTGTGGATGCCGATAACCAGGTTGTTGGCCGTCTCGCTTCGGAAGTTGCAAACATACTCCGCGGTAAACATAAGCCTTCTTTTACCCCACATGTTGACTGTGGCGACCAGGTAATCATTATTAATGCTGAAAATGTGAAGTTTACAGGCAAAAAATTTACAGATAAAACCTATGTCCGCTATACGGGTTTCCCAGGTGGACAACGTTTTTCAACACCTGAAAAGACGGCTGAAAAAGACCCTACCCGTATTTTAAGGCATGCTATAAAAGGTATGCTCCCGAAAAATAAGCTTGGTGATCAACTACTTACCAATGTATTTATATACACCGGTACTAAGCACCCACACGAAGCACAACAACCTAAAGAACTAAAATTTAATTCAAAATATAAAGCATGAGCGAAATAATTCACTCTATTGGAAGAAGGAAAACCAGCGTTGCACGCATATACCTTACCAAAGGGAAAGGAAAAATTACTGTAAACGAAAGAGATTATAACGAATACTTCGCTACAGGAATATTACGGACCATTGTTCGCCAACCATTTGGAGTAATTACCCCGGAGGCCCAGGTGCACGATGTGGAAGCTGTTATTAGCGGCGGCGGAATTAAGGGACAGGCAGAAGCATTGCGTCTTGCCATTGCCCGTGCATTAGTAAAAGAAAACCCAGAAAACAAACCTCTTCTTCGTGCAGCAGAGCTTTTAACCCGTGACCCCAGGATGGTGGAACGTAAAAAGCCCGGACAAAAGAAAGCCCGTAAGAGATTCCAATTTACCAAACGTTAAGATTTTAATCCAATATTCATAATTAATAATTCATAATTTCTATACATGCCAAGAACCTCGTTTGAAAATCTTTTAGAAGCAGGAGCGCACTTTGGTCACCTGAAAAGAAAATGGAACCCGAATATAGCTCCCTATGTTTTCGGAGAAAAAAACGGTATCCATATCATCGATTTAAATAAGACCCTTGTTAAGCTTGATGAATCTGCCAATGCAATGAAACAAATTGCAAAGTCAGGCAGAACTATTCTGTTTGTTGCGACCAAAAAGCAAGCCAAGAAAATCATCAGCGATGCTTTAAAAGATACCAATATGCCAAGTGTGACCGAAAGATGGACCGGCGGCATGTTAACCAACTTTGCTACCATTCGCCGTTCCATTCGTAAAATGGCTGACATGAACAAAATGGCAACAGATGGTACATTAGATACTCTCTCGAAGAAGGAAAAACTCCAACTTTCGCGCCAACGCCAAAAATTGGAGCACCAGTTAGGAAGCATTGCCAATATGACCCGCTTACCTGCTGCCATTTTTGTAGTAGATATTTCAAAAGAACATATTGCCATTGCCGAGGCACATAAATTGAACATTCCAACCTTCGCTATTGTAGATACTAATTCCGACCCTAACCGGGTTGAATTTGCTATACCGGCTAACGACGACTCTTCCACTTCCATAAAGATTATTGTGGATGCACTTGTTTCTGCCATAAAAGAAGGATTAGAAGAAAGAAAAGAAGCCCAGGTTGCTAATAAACCACAGGATAGAAAGGAGTTTGCAGCTGAAGAAACAAAAGAAGAAGAGACAGAAGAGAATTCGTCTGAACCGGTAGCAACCGAAGCGGAGATACCGGCAGAAGAAGAGGAAAAAGCAAAGGGACCTAAAGACGGCGGCAGGTCCCACAAAAAGGGCGCTCCGCAAAGACGCTAATAAAAAGAGTAAATAACATTTTTAAGATACTACTATGAACATCACAGCAGCTGATGTAAACACGTTACGCAAGCGCACAGGCGCCGGAATGATGGATTGTAAAAAAGCGTTGGAAGAAGCCAATGGCGATTTTGAAAAAGCAATTGATATACTTAGGGAAAAGGGACAAAAAGTAGCAGCCAACAGAAGTGACAGACAGGCTAAGGAAGGCAGCGTATTGGCAAAAATTTCAGCCGATGGAAAAAAAGGAACTCTAACCCTGCTTAACTGCGAGACAGATTTTGTAGCCCGCAATGAAGAATTTATAAAGGTAGCTGAGAAGATAGCCAATATTGCCCTTAACGGCGACTATAAAACATTAGATGAATTAAAGGCAGCCGATTATGGCGAAGATGGCTTAACGGTTGACAAAAAGATAACTGACTTCATTGGTAAAACAGGCGAAAAAATGGCGCTTGCCGCTTATGAAGTACTGCATGGCGAAAAGGTATTTGCATACAACCATCCCGGGAACAGGCTGGCAAGTATTGTATCCTTCAGCAAGGCCAATGCGAACAACCTGAATGAAGTAGGGAGAGAAATTGCCATGCAAATTGCTGCTATGGCTCCTATAGCTATTGACAAAGGCGACGTTACCCAGGATACCCTTGACCGCGAAATAAGTATTGCCAAAGAACAAGCAAGACAAGAAGGTAAACCCGAAGCTATGCTTGAAAAAATTGCACTTGGCAAGCTGAATAAATTCTATAAAGAATCTACCCTGTTGAACCAGGATTATATTAAGGACAGCAAGAAAACAATACTGCAATTCATTCAGGATAATGACAAGGAATTAAAAGTAACCGGATTCAAAAGAATAGTAATTGGATAACATTTAAATCCCGCAATTGCGGGATTTTTTTTTACCTTTCACCAATGAAATATAAAAGAATACTTCTGAAATTAAGTGGCGAATCCCTGATGGGAAGCCAACAATATGGCATTGAACAAAACGCCCTGATACATTATGCCGAAGAAATTAAAAGCGCCGTCGATATGGGCGCCGAAGTCGCGATAGTAATAGGTGGAGGAAATATTTTCAGGGGAATACAGGCCAGTGCACAAGGGTTCGACCGGGTGCAGGGCGACTATATGGGAATGTTGGCTACTATCATTAATGGCATGGCTCTGCAATCGGCCCTGGAGAATTTGAATATCTCAACACGCTTGCTCTCCGCTATTGAAATGAAAGCCATATCCGAACCATTTATCCGCCGCCGCGCCGTGCGCCACATGGAAAAAGGCAGGGTGGTTATTTTTGGCGGTGGAACCGGCAACCCTTACTTTACAACCGACACAGCTGCCAGCCTGCGGGCGATAGAAATTGAAGCCGATATAATTATTAAAGGTACACGGGTAGATGGCATCTACTCTGCTGACCCGGAAAAGGATAAAACAGCCGTTCGTTATAACAAGCTTACCTTCGATGAGGTATATTCTAAAA
>JABDAL010000013.1 GCA_013289165.1 Bacteroidota bacterium | reverse complement strand
CTCTATGCCTGCGCTAAAAGGGAACCCGTTAGCTGCATAAATAGTGAGCGTTCCGCTTTTTACGTGCTGGGTTGTGCTTCCTGCTCCTCCAAAATTTACTGCCAGTGTATCCGCAAGGGTAAGGTTGGTAGCTATTAATGAAAGTGGAATAGTAACATTAATATTTGCCTGTATTCCATATCCATAATAGGCAAAATCATTAAAACCTGATACATTACCAAGCGGATCGGTTTCAACCTGTAATTTATATATAACACTGCCGGGCAAATTATCAAGCCATGACAGGACATTGGAATTAGAGGGATTAAGCGAAAAAGTAGTTACGAAAGGGTTTACCGGAGACGAAGGATTATTAGTAGGTACAGCCCTGTTTATATGGATAGTAGAATTAATAAGGGCATTATCCTGGAGGGCAACGGAAATGCCGGTATGGCTATTGTATGAAACCAATTCGGGAAGTGTAAGGCTTGCATCTACTCCAAATCCATTCGTAATGGTAATATTTGCATTCACACTTTGAAGATTAAGGCTCCCTGATACAATTTTATTAAATACCGGGAAAGATACCTTTTGAGGATCGAAAGTTTTAACAACAGTTCCAAAATACCCCTTCACATAAGAAGGAATAATATTAGAAAAGGTAACTTTGGCAAATGCCAGTGTATCGTTGGGTACAAGCGTTATGGGACTTCCGCTTGGGTCAAGGGTAACGGAGACACGTTTAGTAATATCATTATATCCATTATGTGTAGGTCCCGTAAAATCAACCCGGTAATTAGCCAAGGAAAATTGTTCTATTAAGGAATCTTTCGGAAGAATCTTCACATTAGTTACGCCGAGGGTATCTCCCTTGTTGTTTATGTTTATCACGTTAAGAACCTTATATGTATAGTCTATGGGCTGAGACAAAGGGTTTATGACTCTAAAATTTAAAAAGCCTGATTTCAATATTCCTTCTGTTAGTTGAACAGTGCTAATGGGGTATGTAGTTGTTTTTTGGTAATAAACTATTTGTGTCCCCGGATTTACTGTGTATTTGATAGGCAGAGGATTTGTGTCAATGTAGCTTAACACCGTATCGGGTATGGTTAGTAATGTATCAATATTCAGGTTATATAACGAGTCAGTAAAAACTAATGAAACAGAACTGTCATTGGGATTATTCTTTATATAATTGGAAGTAATAATATTGTTAATAGAGAGGGAGGCATTAACAACAGGGGCAAGAACCTGTGTATCCCAGGAAGGAGAACTTTTGTGACAGGAAGCAAAAAGACATATGCCGAGGCAAAAAAGTATAGTACTTATTCTAGTTTTTTTTCTCCTCATTTACAATGCTTACAGGGGAACAGTTGTTTACAAATTTACTGTTTTTAGGTATATCCCCACTGTAAACGAAGTTTTTACGACCCTGTTAGTTATCAGGGTACATACTGTTTACTATTTCCAGTATTGTTTTTTCATTGCTGCTTACAAATTCCAATCCTGCCTTATAAAGGGCATGAACATTTTCCTCCGAGGTATTATCCATCTCCCTATTTAGCCCCTGCAATGGAGGCTGGAGGCGTATATATGTGGATCCGGGCTTTGCCATAAATAATTCTTCCAACTGGTAATGCACTACATCACTATGGGCAGAAAAAGCTATATCTGCCAAAAGGCGTGCCCAGTTACCTTCGCTTGTATCTTCTAACTGTTCGGGGGTATAGGCTGTTGCCAAAAGCCCCGTACCCAATGAAAGCAGCATGAAATTCCTGGCATTGGGGGAAATTGTTTTAGCTGCGAGATATGCTTGTAAAGCGGGATTATATGCAAAAATACTTCCGTCAATAAATGTATGCTTCGTGTCTCCCAATGAATATACGGTGGCAGGCGGAAATATACCCGGCAAAGCGGAAGTAGCCCTTGCCACATCCTTTACATAATAATTTGACCGTGGGTCACTGATGGCTTTGTGCGAAAGGAAGAGACAAGCTTCGCTGCGCATCATATCGTATGCAGTAATACAGGATGGCTTTATTAGTTGGGATAGTTTAAGGTTTCCAAAAAAGTTATCCAATCCCGATATAAGCCCTGTTGTGGAGTACTTATGAAATCCGCCATGCTCATCGGGTGCAAATACAGAGCCTCCATATCCGAAATAAAATTCAAGGGCCTGGCGGGCTGTATATTTTGAAACTAAAGGATTGGCGTCATCCGGAGTAAGATAGATACAAGTGAGTAAGCCGCCGGTACTGGTACCCGCAATCATATCGAACGCATCGGCAAGCTTAAAACTTTCATTGCCTGATTTTTCCCTCAACCTATCTTCTAATACACTTAGGAAGGTAGCAGGCAAAATGCCACGAATGCCACCTCCGTCAACTGATAATATCCTTACTGTTTTATCCATTTATTGTTTTAGAAGTGAACCTGGAAGCTGTTAAAAGCCCCATAAAGGTAAGCAAAGCAATAATGATTAGCATTTCAAACCCGAATTTGTAACCTGAAAACAACTGTTCAGAATAATTGTTAATGATAAAACAAATCACGGGAACGGAAATACAAATGGCAGGAATCCATTTATCATTGGTATTAATTTTAGTAAGCATCCCGAAAGCATATAAACCAAGCAGGGGACCATAGGTATACCCTGCCACCTTAAATACGGCATTAATAATAATGGGGTTATCTATAAGCCTGTAAATAATCATCACGAGGATTAGGGCAATGGCCATGAGTATATGTACATATTGACGCATTTTCAACTGGGCAGGTTGGCCTTTTTTTGAAACATTTAAGATATCTACGCAAAAAGAGGTAGTAAGGGATGTCAATGCCGAATCGGCACTGGCAAATGAAGCCGCTATCAAGCCCATTACAAAAAGAAATGCAACGGCAGTACCGAAAGAACCTTGTGTGGCAAGTGTGGGATAAAGGTCATCGGGCCTGGCAGGCAAAGCAATGTGACTGGCTGCTGTGAAAGTATATAGCAGCGCACCAAGTACAAGAAACATAAATATTACTATCGCTTGTATAATACTGAACGAAAAAATATTTTTCTGCGCTTCGCCAATAGATTTACAAGTGAGGTTTTTTTGCATCATGTCCTGGTCGAGTCCCGTCATGGCAATGGCTATAAATATTCCGCTGGCAAACTGTTTAAAAAACGACTGTGAGCTCTTAAAATCCCAAAAGAAAATTTGTGAATGGGGGGAATCTTTTACAGTTGCTATAAGTCCTGCAATATTCAAATGCAATGATTGTGCAATAAGATAAATAGTACCAATTAAAGCTGCCAATAAAAAGGTTGTTTGCAAGGCATCGGTCCAGATGATGGTTTTCACTCCGCCTTTGCGGGTATAAAGCCATATTAGTGCTACCATACCCGAAGCAGTAATTAGAAAAGGAACTCCCCAATGGTTGAATATGCTTATCTGCAATACTTCTACCGCCACATATAAGCGAAAAGCAGCGCCAATTATCCTGGATAACAGAAAAAAAGATGCCCCGGTTTTATAGCCATACAATCCAAAGCGCCCTTTAAGATAGCTATAGATAGAAGTAAGCTGCAAGCGATAATACATAGGGAGAAGCACCCAGCCTATTACCCAGTAGCCAAGCATATAACCCAGCACTACTTCAAAATATGAAAAGCTGCCGGTGCCCACCGCACCCGGAACGGAAATAAAAGTGACACCGGAAATAGAGGAGCCAATCATGCCGAATGCAATGAGGTACCAGGGTGATTTACGATTAGCAAGAAAAAAACTGTCGTTGCTGTTAATGCGCCCTGTGAGCCACGAAACACCCATCAGCACAATGAAATAAATAAGCAAACAAATAAAAATGGAAAATGCTGACACGTGTTAGGCTTTATTCTCTGAATAGGATTTTCGTATAACGACTTTTAAAATAATTCTTTTCAAAATTATTTCAGCGAGGCAGCGGTAGTATATATCATCAGGCACATTTTTAAGTGTATTGACCTGTTCTTCGGGAACATCTATACGATAGAGTATCTCCGAAAGGCGGGGAGTAAATGAGGGCAATTCTTTTTCCAGTTCTTTTACAAATATTTCAGCTACATGCTCCCCATCTAAATCACTTGCTTCATCCAGCTTTACAGAAAATGTATTATTAAAATCTTTGCTTAGCTGCTCATTCACATCCAGCCAAAATTCTTTCCGTGAAATAAAGGAATTATACTTTTCGAGATATGTGAAATCGTTTAAAATAATATCAGCCATAGTTCAAAGGTAGAAATAAATAGCACCCTAAACCACTCCTTCCAGCAGTTTATCATCCACTGCGTTGGGCAATGTTATTTTAAGATTTTTGGAGCGTTTTAGTTCCCTTTTTGCGGTAGATATTGCCCCGGTATTTCTTGCCCAGGCACGCCGGGCAATGCCATTGTTTACATCCCAAAATAGCATGGCTTCAATATTTTTATCGCTGTCTGTAGTGCCATCCAGCACCATGCCAAAGCCTCCGTTCATCACTTCGCCCCAGCCTACTCCACCTCCATTATGCAAAGACACCCAGGTTGCACCCCTAAAAGCATCGCCAATCACATTTTGCACAGCCATATCGGCTGTATACCTCGAACCATCATATATATTAGCTGTTTCCCTATACGGAGAATCTGTTCCCGATACATCATGGTGGTCACGCCCCAGCACAACGGAAGCTGACAGTTTCCTGTCTCTTATAGCCTTATTGAATGCTTTTGCAATGGCAATCCTGCCCTCACCATCAGCATATAATATACGGGCCTGCGAACCCACTACCAATTTATTTTTCTGTGCTTTTTTTATCCAATGTATGTTATCGCGCAACTGTTGCTTTATTTCAGCAGGAGCCTTTTTATAGAGGCTCTCCAGTACCCCGGCTGCAATAGCATCAGTCAATTCCAAATCTTTCGGGTTACAGGAAGTGCACACCCAGCGAAATGGGCCAAAGCCGTAATCAAAACATATAGGCCCCATAATATCTTCCACATAAGAGGGATAAATAAACGTGCCATCCTTCTTAAAAATATTGGCTCCTGCCCTGCCGGCTTCCAGCAAAAAGGCATTACCGTAATCAAAAAAATACATCCCTGAATCAGTAAGCTTACGAATAGCGTTTACCTGTCTTTTTAAAGATTCATATACTTTCTTTTTAAATTCTTCGGGGTCAGAAGTCATTAATTTATTGGACTCTTCAAAAGATAACCCCGCAGGATAGTAGCCCCCTGCAAAAGGATTATGCAAAGAGGTTTGGTCAGAACCAAGCTGCACACTAATTTTTTCTTTGGCAAGTTTTTCCCACAAATCAACAATGTTACCCTGGTAGGCAAGTGAGGTGGTTTCTTTTTTCTTTCCTGCAAGTTTCGCACGTTCCAATAGTTTATCCAGGTCAGTATAAACCTCATTCACCCAGCCTTGCTTATACCTTTTTCCAACTACTTTAGGGTTTACTTCTGCAATAATTCCAACTGCACCGGCAATTACAGCAGCCTTAGGCTGGGCGCCACTCATGCCTCCCAAGCCTGACGAAACAAATAACTTGCCCGCCAAACTTCCATCTTTACATCCTGATTTTATTTTTCTGCCAGCATTAAGAAGTGTAATGGTTGTGCCATGTACAATACCCTGCGAACCGATATACATATAGGAACCTGCTGTCATCTGTCCATACTGTGTTACACCAAGCGCATTATACTTTTCCCAATCATCGGGTTTAGAATAATTAGGAACCATCATTCCATTGGTAACTACTACCCTTGGTGCATTTTTTGAGGAGGGAAACACTCCTAACGGATGCCCTGAATACATTACCAGTGTCTGCTCATCGGTAAGCTCCGACAAATATTTCATAGTGAGAAGATACTGTGCCCAATTTTGAAATACTGCCCCATTTCCCCCATAGGTAATCAATTCATTAGGATGCTGTGCTACTGATTCATCCAGGTTATTTTGAATCATCAGCATAATTGCTGCTGCTTTCTTTGAGCGGCAAGGATATTCATTAACTGGCCGGGCATACATTTTATAGTCAGGGCGAAAGCGATACATATAAATCCTGCCATATTTTTTCAACTCCTCAGCAAACTCCTTCGCAAGCTTGGCATGGTGCTTTGCAGAAAAATAGCGCAAGGCATTACGAATAGCCAATTTCTTCTCCTCCTTACTTAGAATGTCTTTGCGCTTTGGCGCATGATTAATATTGCTATCATATAATGGCATCTCAGGCAGTTCATTGGGGATACCCTGCTGTATAGCTTTTTTAAATTCCTTTGAGTTCATTGAATTACAAAAATACGATTATGTGTTTGCCTAATCAAATAAATATATAGCTGTTTGCTATGCTGAAACAAGTTCGGACTGACAGGGCATATCTATATTTAACATTCCTGTACCTTTGTGCCATGGCAAAAAAGATAATTATTGGGTCGCGGGGGAGCGAACTTGCCTTATGGCAGGCTAATTTTATTACCCGTGAATTGGAGAAGACCGGAGTTAAAGTTGAATTAAAGATTATTAAAACCCGTGGCGATAAACAACAGGAAGAACGCTTCTCAGAAATGCAGGGGCAGGGGTTTTTTACAAAAGAAATAGAAGATGCCCTTTTAAAAAAGGAAATTGATTTGGCGGTTCATTCATATAAGGACCTGCCTACCACGCCTGTAAAAGGATTAAAGGTAGGAGCCGTTTCATACCGGGAAGACCCTTCGGAATTATTGCTTATCAGGAAAGAATGTGCAGATGAAAAACGAAAATTATTTCTTAAAGAAAATGCTACAGTGGGTACTTCTGCTACGCGACGCAGGGTGCAGTTACATGCCTATAGGCCCGATATTAAAATAGAAGATTTGCGTGGAAATGTTCCCACCCGCTTACAAAAACTTCGTGATAAAAAATATGATGCTATTGTTGTAGCTTCTGCCGCCATTGAAAGGCTTGGTTTAACTATTTCCGATTTCCACGTAGAGAAATTAACTCCACAGGAATTAGTGCCCGCTCCTGCACAAGGTGCGCTTGCTTTGCAGATAAGAGAGGGGGACAAGAATATGCAGGCAGTAATTGAAAAAATCAATCATGCAGAGGTAGAGGAAGTAGTATCTATTGAACGGAAAATATTTAGTCACTTCAGAGGTGGATGCAACTTGCCGCTTGGCATTTATTGCGAAAAACACAGGGATGAAACGGACAAGCCTTTCTTTAAAGCGTGGGCTGCTTTTGCACCCGATGAAAAAGCTTATCCGCGTTATTTTTATTTCCATACTTATGAACCTGCCAAATGGGCAGAAAAGATAGCAGAGAAAATTAAATTGGAAAACCCTGCCTCTATTTTTATTACAAGAGATATAAAGGAAGATGATTTTTTCAGCCGGGTTTTAAAAGCCAATAAATATAAGGTTTCAGGCCATGCATTTATCCGGTTTAAAGCTATTCCATTTACCCGCGTACCTGCTAATACAGAGTGGATATTTTTCTCGAGCAAACATGCTGTAAAATATTTCTTTGAGCAGAAACCGGAAATCGGGAAGGTAAAGATTGGTGCTATTGGAAAATCCACCGCTGCTGCTATACGGAACTATGGCAAAAGGGCTGATTTTATAGGCTATTCAACAGACACCAAACTGACGGGAAAACAATTTGCCAGTTTGGTTAAATCTGCTGATGTATTATTTCCACAAGCAAAAGACAGTTTAAGAACGGTGCAGCAGCAATTTGTAAATCGTGCACAAACAAGGGACCTTGCCGTTTATGAAACTATACAAAAGCCGGTTGAAGGCACTCCCGATGCAGATATTATGCTATTTACAAGCCCGTCGAATGTGGAAGCATTTTTTGAAAAGAAAAAACTAAGTACAAGCCAGAAAATAATTGCAATGGGTGATGCAACAGCCCATACACTTAAACAATTCGGAGTGAAATCAGTTTACCTTGTCCCTTCTTTTGATGATGTGGGTTTGCTGGAGACAGTATTTAGTATATAGCCGATTTTAGTGATAGGTAATTTTCGCAGAAACCGGAAAATTAGTAGAGAACATATTAACCACTAATGAGCAAAACGACAAAGTTGTTGAACCATCTTTATTTTGGGTTATATAAACATAGCCATTCTGATTAAAAGGATAGTCCTGATCCATTATTAAAGTAGCTATGTAATGGCTGCCATTATAGCCAACAAAATTATTCGGGGAAAGAACCAAATATTCCCCATTGGTAGGAACCATATTGAAATATATATCAATCGAATATCCTGCTCCAAAATCGGCTTCTACATAATATGAACCATATGGATTTTGTCCACCGGAGCCAAAAACACTTGCAGGCGTCCAGTTATTATCATTAAAAATAATAGTATTTCGTGGTATGTTGCAGGGGGCAGAATCGGGTTTTGCAGCCGGGACTGTATATTTAAAAACATTACTTACAGTATATCCATATTGATTTGCGGCAAAAGCTTCAAAATAATAGGTGCTATCATTATATGCTGTTACAAGAGCAGAAAAGGTTCCGTCAGGATTGGAATTTAGTAATACCTGGTGAGATAACAGGTCGAAGGTAGGTACATTACTAAAACTGAATCCGGTATATTCCACATCACTTGCCCCTGCTGAAGTAATATAACCACTTAATAGAAGCGTATCGGCCAAGCCGTAGGGAACAGCAGAAACAAATTGAACGATTGGAAGTGCCTGTTGATAGGGTTTGGAGCACCTCGTAAAAAACATTATTAAAAAACAAAAAAACAGGTAATAAACGTACGTTTTTTTCATTCTTCTTTAAGGACAATATATCAAATTAAAAAATGTTTTCCAAAGTACCTGCCCCTGAACTATACCGGTCAAGCTCATACTTCTTCCAAAACCACCCGTGAGATACAGGCTTTCATTTATTTTATATTGCACCCCAACCCGTGGCAAAATAGAAAGCAGCCAATAATTGTCTCCCTGTGAACTTGATTGTATTATTGTTTCCGCATAATCGTCTTCACTGACCGTAATTACATAGAAATAAAGATCGAATCCAATAACAGGACAAATTTTGCGCTCGGGAAGAAGTCTCAAATCATTTGTCACCCCTACAGAGATTTCCTGATACGAATGTATTACTTCATAGCCGGGGAAAAGGAACCCCTGTCCCCCTGTAGCATATGTTCTAAATGTGTCTTGTGTTGGGTTAAATTTCGCATATCCAATAGAACCACCGAACGAATAAATGTCGTCCATATCCCCGGATTTTATTAAAAATTCAGCTCCTACAGCAGGTTTCAAAACATACTGGTAGTAACCGGTAGGGGCCAGTATGGAAGCTTGCAAACCATATTGACCATATATGGCACTACAGGCAAAACATTGTAATAATAATGTTAGTAGTAATAATTTCTTCATCAATCTTTTTTACAAATGTAAAAAATAAGATATAATTAATTGATGATTATTTTGCTTACTCATTCCTCAGGTCCTTACCCCAGTTTAGCTTAGACCGTAAGGTTTTAGCGAAACTATAGTCGGGTAGCTGAATGAGTTTTACTCCAAATGATTCTTTATAGATAGTAAGTTCCTTTTTATTTTCCATGGGAACAGAGCGGGAATCGAGTGAAACAAGATAAGTAGGATTTCTTCCCTCCACCTTTAATGTTATTTCACAACTGTCGGGAATGACTACGGGCCTCACATTTAAATTATGAGGTGCTATGGGAGTAATGATGAAGCTGGAATCCTCGGGAAGTAAAATGGGGCCGCTGCAACTGAGGGAATAGGCGGTAGATCCGGTAGGAGTAGCAATAATCAATCCATCTGCCCAGTAGGAGTTAAGAAGTTCTCCATTAATATAGGCATGAATGGTCACCATAGTAGATGTATCCTTTCGCTGAACACATACTTCATTAAGGGCATAATTATTATTTCCAAAAACGTTTCCTTCTGTTTTAAGATGAAGCAGGCTTCGGGTATGTATCGTAAAGTTTTTCTCTTTTAGGGCCTTAATGGCAGGCTCGATATCCTCTTTATGAACTTGTGAAAGAAACCCCAGTTTTCCTGTATTGATACCCAATATCGGGACACCCGCATCAACCACAAAAGGCAAACTTTCTAAAAGGGTTCCGTCGCCACCAATACTTACCAGGTAATCTACCGATTTTTCTGCCAGTTTTGAAGAAAATGCTGTGATTCCGGAAGGAAAATCAACAACATCTTTTAGAGAATCATAATATACCTGGTGAACTGTATAGTCTATTCCCAACAGGTTGAGCTGTGAAAATATCTTTTTCGCTTCTTCGCAACGGTTACTTTGGGAAGGCCTCCCATATATAGCTATGCGCATAATGCCCAAAGATAGTAAAAAGGAAGGGAAAGTAACTTGCCGCTCCTGCCGCAACGGTAAGTTTATGTCATGACTTTGTTACGGCAGGGCAATCGGCGAGTCTCACCCACACAAAACCCCATTATATATATTCACCTTGAAGCCTTTACAAGGGAATGAAACCACAGGGAAAACCAATCTATAATTGAAGGATGAGGATAATTTTATATCAAGTAGAATACTTAAAATCCTGAAGGAGAGATTATGGTATGTATTAACTTGCATGCTACCTGATATATTGTGTTAACCATTCATTGCAAAGAAAAATAATTCCATCTGATTAAGGAACTGAGAATTATTAAATGGCGGGAATGACTTATTATCTGGCAGGTTTTTGCCAATGAATGGCAGAAGCGGAAGTATTACTCAACCGTTATTTCATCAATAAAAATCCAGGAGTTCCCCCCGGCTCCTGCATGCCAGGAAGGAAGCTTCCCATAATTTTTAGCAAATACTTTAACATATCGGGCATTTTGCGGAGTAATATCGCTCCCCATTGTTTGAATAGTGGCGGTATAGTTATTGTCAGGCATAGGACTAGTCTTATGCACAATGGGTTTATAGTTTATACTATCCGTTGAAATAGAAATATCAACAAAACGGGGCATCATTATCCAGCTTCCAACATCCTGCAAAAACTCGGCCCCCACTTTTTTAATAGTCTGAATTTTCCCCAAATCAACAACAGCTTCAAAATCCATACCCTGGTATCCCTGCCAGTTTCCGGTGCTAAAATCAATAGTGCCATGCTGATAATCTATTAGGGCATCCGGTCCACTAGCGGCATACTGGTTATCGGGCTGGGAAACCAGTTTGATTTTTCTTCCTTTAGGAATCTTAGTATAACAACCCGAATTTTCCATGCTGCTGGCACCATCTCTCGTAAGCCACGCCATTACACAGCCGGAATGATGCAAATAGAATGGCTTGGTATAAAGTTTTGGAATACCTCCATTACTGGAATCAAAAATACTATAACGGATGGTGTCATCATTTGTATATCCTTTCAGAGCAACTTCAACAGAATCGGAAAATGTAGGCTTCCCATATTCAAAATAAGGCTCAGGGACAATATTATTTGAACTTAAAGAATCCACCGGAACATCCTTTCCTGTTCCCCATAAATCATTGTATTCGTCCCCCACCTGCAACTGAAGGCTTCCTCCATTCATCACTTCCTCATAACGAATAAATGATTGCTTATGCTCATTGCCATTTAGCGTTGCAGAGTTTATATATTTAGCATTAGGCTTACTAAGATGAGAAACAATAGAAAATGTTTTACCATTTTCCATATTTATTTTTACTGTATCAAACAAAGGAGTGGTCAGGATAAACTGGTTATCGCCGGGACATACCTGGTAAATCCCTATAGAAGCTAATACATACCATGCCGACATTTGCCCGCAATCTTCGTTGCCACACAGGCCATCCGGGCCAGACGTATACATCTTTTCTATTTCTCTTACATATTGAACTGTTTTCCATGGCCGGCCAAGATAATTGAACAGAAATGCCATGTGATGGCTGGGTTCATTACCCTGTGCATATTGCCCAATCATGCCGCTAATATCAACCTGGTCCCTACCGGTAGTTTGCGATGAAGTAAGAAACAGGCTATCTAATTTCTGAGCCATTTTTTCTTTGTTTCCATATAATTGTATCAACCCGCTTATATCATCGGGAGGGTTAAATGTATATTGCCAGGCATTGGCTTCGGTATAGTTAAAATCAACCTGCCTGGGGTCAAATGGCTTATACCAGGCACCATTCTGTTTTGCCCTCATAAATCCGGTAGTAGGGTCAAACAGGTTCTTGTAATTTTCTGCAAGTAATTTATATTCCAGGTAATCTTCCTTTTTATCTAACGCCTTTGCAAATTGAGATATACACCAGTCATCATATGAATATTCCAATGTTTTGGAAACCGATTCCCGCTCCTTATCTGAAGGAATGTATCCGTAGTTCCGAAATGAATGGAGGCCTCTCCATCTCGCATCGGCGCTATGTTCCATTGCCTTCAACGCTTCATCGGCATCGAAGCCACGTATACCTTTCATATAAGCATCTACAATCACGGGAACAGAATGATACCCAATCATACATTTGGTTTCATTTGCTGAAAGCTCCCATATAGGCAATGAACCACCCTGTTCATATTGTCGCAAAAATGTTTGTATAAATTGTACATCCAGGGATGGTTTTATCAAAGTCATCAGCGGATGCTCGGCACGATAAGTATCCCACAAGGAGAAAACAGTATACACATTATATCCCTTTGCCACATGAGTTTTAAAATCACGCCCCAGGTATTCTCCGTTTAAATCAGTATATAGACTGGGATGTATGGCAGTATGATAAAGAGCCGTATAAAACGTGGTAAGCAAAGATTTATCTTTGGAAGAAACTTGTATTTTATTCAGGTACTCGTTCCATGCCATTTCCGTTTTATGAAGGGTTGCTTCAAAATCCCATGCCGGAATTTCAGAACTTAAATTTTGTGCAGCATTGGCAGCACTTACAGCAGAGATGCCTATTTTAACTAATATCTTATCACTATGCTTAAAGCCAAATGCAATTTTTATATTCTTTGCATCGTATTCCTTTTTAAATTCAATTAATTTGTTTTCATGGAAGAGTTTTTTACTACTAAAAGGCTTTGAAAAACGGATATCAAAATACACTACCTGGTCATTTGCCCAGGCCTTGGAACGGCGGTAGCCGGATACTTCCGTATCACTTACAAAAGTAACACGCGAGCCAAGCACTTCATCACGATGCTGAAGGTCGAGAACAATAATGCATGAGTCCTTTTTAGTATATGTGTACCGGTGAATTCCCGCCCTTTCTCCAACAGTCAATTCAGCTTTTATATTGCCATTGCGAAGCATAACGGAATAATATCCCGGGCTTGCTTTTTCATTTTTGTGGGAGAATGCAGAAGTGTAAGAACCTATTGTTTCTCCATCATCTTTTTTTGTGTCAACCAGTTTTGGAACAGGCATCAGCAGAATATCGCCCCAATCGGAACAACCTGTACCGCTTAAATGAGTATGCGTGAAACCATAAATTACACTATCGGAATAATGGTAGCCTGAGCAGCCGTCCCAACCTGTAAGGCGGGTATCCGGACTCAGTTGCATCATCCCAAAAGGATAACATGCCCCCGGAAAAGTATGCCCATGCCCGGCTGTACCAATAAATGGGTTCACATATTGGGTAAGGTTTCTTTGCTGGGCAGATGTAAAACCAAGTCCTGTAATAATTAGTAATAATACTAATGTCCATAACCTGTTTTTCATCCTTATTTTGAATTAATGTTTTATAATCCTGTCGAGTACTTTTACAATCTCTCCCGTGAGCATTTTGCGAGAGTATTTTTCGATGTGTATACTTTCACTGGGTAAATTTCCCTGCTTGTATCTCTTGTAAAAGTAAAGAATATTTGCTTCTAATGTTTGGCTGTCTTCATAGCCGGATACAAATCCGCCTTTTGTTTCAGTAAGCATTTTATCGGCATCGCCACCTACGGGGCCAATGCAGAGAATAGGCCTCCTGGCTGCCAGGTATTCAAAAACTTTCCCGGTATTTATTCCCATAGCATTGGGAGTATTATTGATAAGCAACAATAGTACCTGCGATTTCTTTTGAACTTTTATAACCTCCTCATGGGTGAGGTAAGCAATTTTTTCCACATAAGGTAAAAGTCCATTCTTCTCTATATCTTCTAAAACAGTAATATCTGTTTTACCAACCAATTTTATTTGTAAGTCATCAGTAAATCCTTCGTTTTTCTTTATAATATCTGAAAGTGTTTTCCAGAGTATTCCGGGATTACGGCTCCTGTCTAATGTACCTACATAAACAATACTAAATTTTTTATCTACCTCCATTTGCTCATCGGCATAGTCATCCGGGTCGTAACCATTGGAGATATAATGGAATTTTTCGGATTGGGTAGTTTGATTTTTCCTAATCTTTTTTTCATTTCTCCATATTTCCTCTAATTCATTAAGCCAAGTTCTACCTACACAAACTACTGCATCTGCATTGTTTAAAACATCTAATTCCTGTCGCTTATGTTTATGGTCAGCAAAAGAAGTAAGCATTAATTTTGAATAGAAATCGATATTCGTCCAGGGGTCCCGAAAATCAGCCATCCATGGGATATCCAGGCTTTTTTTAAGCCCCAGTGCAACCAGGTGCATACTATGCGGAGGCCCTGTTGAAATAACAGCATCCACCGGATCTTGTTTGAGGTAATTGATGAGATATTTTACGGAGGGCTTAACCCAAAACATCCGTGCATCGGGAATAAAAATGTTTCCCCGAATCCATACGGCAATCTTTTCAAACTTCCTGGGTTTTTTAAATTCCGTAAGAAATGCAGAATTTATTTTCTGGTCTTTTTTCTGGCCTATGAAAAGTTTGTAAAAATTATAAGGTTCCCAGATTTTTGTTTTAATAACAGTAACGTTTTCGGGGATATCTTTTTGAAGAGAAGGATCATTATGAGGAGACTCGGGATTTTCGGGAGTGTAAATAACGGGTTCCCAACCATAGCTACGCAAATATTTTGTAAACTTCAGCCAGCGCTGAACTCCTGCTCCTCCGCTGGGAGGCCAGTAATAGGTAATAATAAGAACCTTTTTCATTTTTATTCCGGCTTCTTCCTAAACTGCACAAAGAGGAACCCAACACAACTGGCAAAAAGTATAAGTGAGCTTGCCAATGAAATTTTTTCTCCAATAAAATAATGAGAAGGATGGAATTTGAATTCAATTTTATGGTCACCGGCAGGAACAATCATTGCACGTAACACGTAATTTACACGTATGTGGTCAGCACGTTGCCCGTCAATATATGCCTGCCAGCCATCTTTATAATATATCTCAGAAAATACGGCAAGCCTTTCCATACTGGAATGGGATACATAATTCAGATCATTGGGTTCATAGGACGTCATCCTTATAAAAGCTGTTGAATCGTGAGGAAGATTATTGTTTATTTTCAGGTAATCGCCGAAACGTTTGTCTACAATAGCTGTAGTAGCAGGATTGAAACCGGCAAGTGCTACCATTTCCGAATCGGCATCATCCACTTTTCTATAATTGTCTACAAACCATGCATTGCCAAGCGCACCGGGAACAGGCACAGCCGTCTTTTGCCCATTTCTTTCTTCCACAATAGCATATTTTGTATTCAGCATATTTATTACGCTTAAGTACGCAGGCTGCCCCTCGATTGCCTGATAAATTCCTCTTAGCTCCCTGTCAATTTGATAGGTCATTAATTCATCGTAACGCTTCATTTTAGCCCCGCTATATCCTCCCAGTGATTTATGGTAATAAGAAGTCAAACCATCCTGGTCGGGGCGGGCAGTGGTATTTATAACACGGTAATCAAGTGTAGTATCCCTTAATATCTCCTGGTCTGCCGCACTTGGCTCAAAGTCTTCACTCACCGGACGCTTGGACCTAAAATTTTCATCACCCAGGTATCGCTTATCCAGTGGGAACATATCAGCAAGTATAAAAACTCCCATTACAGCCACAAACCATTTCCAGTCGATAATTTTTTTCATGTAGAGCCATGTAAGCAGGGCAGCAAAAATTATGAAAATGGAACTGCGGGCAGCATCGGCAGTAAAAATGCTTTTTCTTGCCTGTATAACGTAGGGCATCATCTGTTGAATAGTTTCCCTGTACTGTTTCATTTCAGCGGGGGGAATTTCGCGTCCTGACTCTTCTTCCACCTCATATAATTTTTGATTGACTTCATCGGTCTTTTGCAGGCTGGTGAAGGTAGTAGGTGTAATAAAAGCAAGAACTGTAAACCCTCCGACAATGATCAATAAGCCGAAAAATATATTTCTTCCCGACATTTCATTTTTCCCAAACAAAACAGGGATTTTATCTTCAAGGAATTTTTTGCTTTTTAAAATCTTATCTATAGCAAGAACAGCTAAAAGAGGCAACGCAAGCTCGGCAACCACCAATATCATAGAAACCGACCTGAATTTGCTATACCCAGGGAAGTATTGGAAAAACAAATCGGTAAACGATTGGAAATTATGTCCCCATGAAAGCATTACTGACAGAATGGTTGATATAAATACAAACCATTTTAAAGGACCCTTGATAATAAATAATCCAAGAAACGCAAAAAAACAAATAATAGCTCCCACATAAACCGGCCCTGATGTGCTTGGCTGGTCGCCCCAATACTGGTCAAAATTGGCAACATTCTCCCTATATTGAGGATCAATATCCTTCATTGCATTTTTATCGGCACCGAGCGCCCTGTCGCCCCCTCCCTGAAAATTGGGAATAATAAACGAGAATGTTTCAGGGATTCCATAACTCCATTGGGTGGCATAACTGACCGTTACCCCTGCTGTTTTATTTTCCCCATTTAAAGTAAGTTCCGATCTTCCACGGGTAGAGACTTTTCCATAGTCATAGGTAAGCCAGAGGCTGGTAATATCCGTACCTATTGCCACCAGGGCAGCCACTCCAAGAACTGCAACCGTTTTAAAATAGGCTCCCATTAGTTTTTCCTTTACCGCTTTAAAAAATTCGAGAACACTATAAATAACCACCATTATCAAAAGATAGTAAGTTATTTGAGGATGGTCAGAATACAGTTCGAGTGCAAGTGCAAGTGCTGTAAGCACAGCACCCTGTAACCGTTTCCCTTTAAATGCAAGAATTACCCCTGCAAGTACAGGCGCCATAAATGCCATAGCATTCGCCTTTGAATTGTGCCCCACGGCCAGAATAATAAATAGGTAAGAGGTAAACCCATAAGCCAACGAACCCACTATAGCCACCCAGGGATTAACATCTAAAACCCGGAGGAGAATATAAAAACCTATACAAAATAAAAAGAAGATGCCGGCAGGAAAAGGGAGCCACTTAACCAGGAGAGCAAAAAGATACTGCACAAGATTAGTAGGGCATGGAAGTGATATAGGATAGGATGGCATACCGCCAAACATAGAATTTGTCCATAGCGGGTCGGTATGATATTTGGCACGAAATGTTTGTAGTTCATGAACAGCTCCCTGGAACTGGGTAATATCACTTTGCGAAAGTACCAATCCCTTTAAAGCCGGAAAAAAGTATACAATACCGACCAGTGCAAAAACAACAATAGCTGCAACATGGGGAGCCCATGCACTAAATTTACCTGTTGAAGCAACAGGTTTTGACCGTGGCGTATTGGCAGTACTTTTCATAAGATTAATTGAGGAAGCAAAGATAGAATAGTTTTATTCTCGGAGATTGTTTACATAAACATCCGTTCCGGACAACTTCCCGGATACCTTCTACTCAAAAATAACAGGATTCAGCGTTAGGCTACTTCCACTTCCTTCTCTTCGGCTATAGCAAATTCCTTTTTCAGGGTGTCAACATAGTCTAACTTTTCCCATGTAAAGGTTTCGAACTTTTTGCCATTAACTTCTTTCATGCCCGGAGTTCTACCAATGTGCCCATAGGCTGCTGTTTCCGAGAAAATAGGATTACGAAGACCAAAGCGCTTTACTATGGCAGCCGGACGCATATCAAATATTCTTGCTACATAGGTCGCAATTTCACCATCGGAAAGCTTTTTGCCTTCTTTGTTGCGCACTTTAGCCGTACCAAAAGTATTTACACAAATAGATACCGGTTGTGCCACACCAATAGCATATGCCACTTGCACTTCAACCTCAGAACATACTCCCGCAGCTACCAGGTTTTTGGCTACGTGACGGACGGCATAAGCGGCTGAACGGTCAACCTTGCTGGAGTCTTTACCAGAGAATGCACCTCCACCGTGAGCACATTTTCCACCGTACGTATCTACAATAATTTTTCTTCCTGTTAAGCCGGTATCTCCGTGCGGGCCACCGATAACAAACTTGCCGGTAGGATTAACGAAATATTTAATGTCCTCCTTGAAAAGTCTTTTTACTTTGGAAGGAAGGAGTTTTTTAACACGGGGAATGAGAATACTTATAACGTCCTCGCGGATTTTTTCCTGCATGGCTTGCTCATTCTTGTCAAAGTCATCGTGCTGGGTTGATACCACAATCGCATCTATACGCTCTGCCTTGCCCTTATCGCTATATTGAACCGTAACTTGTGATTTAGCATCCGGCCTCAGATATTTCATTTTCTTGCCTTCCCGGCGGATAGCAGCCAATTCTTTAACTAAAAGGTGGGCTATTTCAATTGCAAGAGGCATATAGTTATCCGTTTCTGTGCAAGCATAACCGAACATCATTCCCTGGTCGCCAGCACCTTGATCTTCTTCTTTTGCTCTCTCTACACCTTGGTTAATGTCAGGAGATTGTTCGTGAATGGTAGATATTACACCACATGAGTCAGCATCGAACATATATTCTGCTTTGGTATAACCTATTTTACGAATAGCATCGCGGGCAATTTTTTGAACATCTATATATCCATTGGTCTTAATTTCTCCACCAATTACAGCTAATCCTGTGGTTACGAAACTCTCACAAGCAACTTTTGAGTTTGGGTCTTGTGCGAGCAATGCATCAAGCACTGCATCTGAAATTTGATCGGCTACTTTATCAGGGTGCCCTTCTGAAACTGATTCTGAGGTGAAAAAATATGACATTTTGATTGTTTTTTAAGATTTTGGAGGTGCGAATATAGGTTTTTTTGAATAATTACCCGAAAAATGGCAGTAATAAGTCCATGAACCTATTAATAGCCTCACTTATACATTAGTACGTTTAAGTTAAGTGAATGAAGCCCTTATACAGGCAGAAAATTATTTCTTTGTTAACGTGGAAAGTTTATTTCCCAACGCTTCGCCCCGCAATCCATGGGCTATGATTACCCCCTTAGGATCAAGTAAAAAATTGGTGGGAATAGATTCCACTCCGTACAATTTTACGGCAGCAGAATTCCAGTACTTTAAGTCACTTACGTGATCGGGCCATTCCAAGCCATCTTGTTTTATAGCCCCAGTCCATGCAGAAGCATTCATATCAAGAGAAACACTGAATATCTTGAATCCCTTGGCTCCTTTAAATTTTCTGTCTTTGAATTTCTTGTAGGTGGCAACCACATTAGGATTTTCAGCCCTGCACGGCCCGCACCACGATGCCCAAAAATCTACCAATACATAGTATCCCCTATAGGCATAAAGGTCGAGCTCTTTTCCATCAGGATTATTGAATTTCAAATCAGGAGCAATATTGCCCACGTTCGTGCCAACTACAGCACCACTTGGTTGTATTTTAATAAATGCAAATGAAGCAAATGCAATAGCCAGCCCCAGTAAAAGAATATTAATACGTTTCATGTTTGATACTATTTTAGCATACAAATATACAAATTATTCACAGCCTTCCATCGGGCATGTATGATGGCTTGTTTATTTTTATCCTGTACTATTATTATTTTATTAAATAGCTTTGCATAAACTATTCTGAGATGAAAAAGCTAGTTGTTATTTCCGGTATCATATTAATAAGCTGTTGGGGCTGTGGAAAAGTCGACCAAACCAAGGCTAAAGCATTGGTAGAAACACTTATTCAGAAAATAGACAGCGGACAGTATGCGGAAACTTCCAATTATTACACAGATGAATTTAATGCCGGAGAATCAGTGGATGCACGGACTGATAAATATAAAAGACTGAAGGAGGCTTTTGGGAACGTACAGTCTATACAATGCATTTCTGTAAAAGATTCTACTGACCCTGAGGACCGCCCTATAGTGGAATTACTTTATAAAGTAAAGCATACCAAATTAACTTCGCTGGAGGCATATACCGTGGTATCTCAAAATGGCAGCTATAGGGTGGAGCAGCAGGATATAAAACAACAATAGTTTAACGCTGTTTACAAAATTATTTTTAATTTTGAGTTTTCGGGCAAATGAAAATAGAAGAATACATTTCTGAATTATTATTTGAGCATGACTGTGTAATTGTGCCCGATTTTGGAGGTTTTGTATGTAACTATGCTCCCGCCCATATTGACCCTGTAAAACATCTTTTTGAGCCTCCTGGTAAAAGAATTATTTTCAATAAAGGCTTAACCCGCAATGACGGATTGCTTGCCCACCATATTTCCGGCAAATTGAAACTTTCTTATTCAGGTGCGGTAGAATCTATTACTAAAGAAGTTAAGCAATTGAAAGAAGATATTAAGCAAAACAAGCGGTTAGTACTTGAAAATATTGGGCTTCTTTATATGGATGAGAAGGGAAATCTTTTATTCCAGCAGGATAATAAAGTGAATTATCTTACTGAATCATTTGGGTTATCCGCATTTTATCATTTGCCTATTGAACAAAAAGCAGAAAGCGATAGCAAGATCATTCCTTTATATAATGAAAGGAAAAAAATCAGGATTTATGCCACTGCCGCAGTAGTAACTACATTAGTGGTATCTGCTTTTGGTTTCAGTTTACTGGAGAAGGAAACCAATATACATTTCTCGAGCTTCAACTTCTTTTCTAAAAAGGAAGTGCCTGAATATGTATTCACAAATACCTATAAAAATTTACCGGCTCCCGTTTCGGAGCCTTTTACAATTGTTGAAATAAAGCCTGCTGTTCCGGCCGCTATAACCGTTTCTCCGGTTGCTCCAAATAATAGTATAGCCAATACTTCCATTCCTACTCTTTCATCTCACCGTTTTTCAGTAATTGTGGGCTGTTTTATGGTAAAGAGCAATGCAGAAAATCTAATAAATAAGTATACCCAACAGAATTTACCCGTATCTATTTTAGGTACCACTCCACAAGGACTTTATATGGTAGGATACGGTAATTTCCAATCGCTTAGTGATGCAAGTGCAGAAAGAAACACCTTCGCTAAAAAATTTAATGCAGACGTCTGGGTAAAGGCTTATTAATTCCGTCTTCTCCTTTTTCCGCCTCCACCTACTACATATCCTAATTCTTTTTCTTTCCTGAGTTCTTGTCTTGTGTCTTCAATGGTATCAGGCTTTTTGCCATTTTTATTCAGGTCAATAATATACTTCACACGGTCTACACTCAAGGGGATAAAGTTTTCAGGCGCATCCAAATAGGTGTACCAAATCAGTTTTTTAAAGATATCCGTCTTTTGGTGAATGGCCTTTCCTTTTTGCGATTCTAAATCCATTGTTTGAGGGAAATCTTTCAAGACATCCATATAGGAATCTAATTCATAATTAAGGCAACACTTTAGTTTTCCACACTGTCCTGCCAATTTAACCGGGTTCAGTGCCAGTTGCTGGTAGCGGGCAGCGGCCGTGCTTACGGAACGGAAATCGGTGAGCCATGTAGAGCAACATAACTCTCTGCCACATGAACCGATACCTCCAAGCCTCCCGGCTTCCTGGCGTTCCCCTATCTGCCACATTTGTATACGCATCCTGAACTCTGAACTATATGCCTTAATTAATTCCCTGAAATCAACTCTCCCCGGTGCCGTGTAGTAGAAAGAAACTTGTGATTTGTCTGCCTGTATTTCTACATCATTAATCTTCATATCCAATTTAAGGTTGGATGCAAGAATACGAGCCGAAACAATAATTTTCTTTTCCAGTTCCTGAACTTCTTTCCACTTTTCGATATCTGTAGCAGTGGATTTCCGCATAATATTTTTGATGGAAGCATCGTCTTCCTGCATTTTTTTCTTCTTCAACTGAAGTCTTGCCGTTTCCCCGGAAACTGAAACCACACCAACGTCGAAGCCTGGAGAGCTCTCTACCGTTACAATATTACCCTGCATGAGTTGAAGGCCACTACGGTTTCTAAAAAACTCCTTACGGCTATTTTTGAAACGTATCTCTACTATATCAAAAGGTTTCTGGCCGCCCGGGAGCTCCATATTGGCAAGCCAGTCAAATACATTCAATTTATTACAGCCACCTGTACTACAGCCACCTTCACTACTGTCTCCTCTTCCTGTTGAACATCCGCTACATGCCATATTTTTCTCTTTATGTTACGGCAAAGTTAACAATAATGCGGATTAGGACAGGGTCGGGGCTTTAACCGGAGAAGTACTTACAATTTACCCGGCTCTCTCACTAAAAATACAAATCCATTTTTCCTATAGATTTCCTTTAATTCGGGATAACCCTTTTCAATTTCGGCCACCTCCGTTATTCTGCAAACAAAATAGGCAGGCTTATCTATATTTCCTCGCAGAAGCCAGTCTCTATTTGTATAATCAGTATTTACTCGGGGTTGTTCACCGGAATAGAAATAATTGGCATAGCTTTTAAAACCCAGTGTAGCGACATACACATCTTTACCCTGCAAGTTGCGATAGAAGTCTATGGGTGCCTGTTGTGTAATCATTTCTATCTTGGGTGCAAGAGTAATTAACGCTAAATTGATAGTAATAAGGCTGCCGAAAAACAGGACGAATATCCCTTTTTTCATTTTGCTTTTATGAAGAAAAATAAGCGCTATTATTATTGCGGCAAACAAAAGGACACCAACCAGGCAATCCATATAGGACCAGGGAACATCTGCTTGCAAATTGGCTATTGCAAAAGGGTCTTTTAAAATGTTGCTGTTTATAATAACCTGCTTATTCATACCTGCAAGTGGCAAACCTATTAATGCAATGGCTATAGGCAAACCGGTAAGACAAAGCCCCCAGGTCATCCATTTTCTCCATTTCACATAGCCTTGGACAAGATTATACATAGCCATAGCAGCGAAGTAGGTAAGCGGATAGTAGCATAATGAGGAATAGTGAATGATTTTTGTTTTAACGATAGAAAATAAAATCAACGTTACCCAAAACAGAAGCCCCATCCAAAGGGAGACTTCACGGCCTTTTTCATCATCTTTCATTTCTGAACTCATCCCACGAAATGCAAAGATGGAAGCAGGGAAAGACCCAATAAGCAAGACAACAACATGAAAATAAAAAGGTCCGCCATGCCCAGAATCTTCTGTTTTAAAGAGGCGTAACTGGTAATCTATAAATTGCATAATTACATCGCTATGTCCGCTACTAATTTCGGCAAGAAACCACAATCCGCCTGAAGCAATAAATACCGTGACAAAAAGTAGCAGCTCCTTCCAATTGAATACTGCTCTTCTTTTTTCTACCAGCCAATAAATGAACAGACTAATTAAAAAAATAAGCAATGCTACAGGGCCTTTTGTCATTACCGCTAACCCCAACAGGAATGCTGATAGCACAATGAATAAATTGATTTTCCCGGGCACGAGTTCCTTTTTCTGCATTTGAACACGCATGAAAAAGTAAACACTTGTGAAAATGAAAAAATTAAACCAGGGGTCAATAATCCCCGATTTAAAATAAAAATGAGGCAGCAAAGAACCGGCATATGCCAAGACCCACAAGAGCCCGAAGCGGCTATCCTTTAACAGTGTTCCAATTTTATACAGCACTGCAAACGTTGCAATGCCGCAGATGGCATTGGGTAAGCGGGCTGCATAATCACCAATTCCGAAAATATTCATGCACAGTGCCTGCATCCATATAAACAAGGGAGGTTTTTCCCAGAAGGGCAAATAATTAATGGTGACTAAAAAATACTTTTTAGCCACTATCATTTCCCTGGCACATTCGGCAAAATTTATTTCATCCCAATCGAACAGATGAACTTTTCCAAGAAAGGGAAGGAACAATAAAGCCCCGGCAACAGCAAGAATGTAGGGGATTCGTTTGGCCAGTATTTTTGATGTAAAGTAGTTTTGCGCCATTCTGTAATTTAATCGACCTGGCTAACCCCTCCCGAAATAACAAATTTCATTACTTCGGCGGCATTGGCATCTAATGGTCTTACACTGTCCTTATGAACAATAATCACCTTACCTGACAAACCATACGAAAAGGGTAAATAAACGGATATGTATCCTTCTTCAATGGATATGCTTGATAGATCAGTCTGGGTTACAAAACCCATTTGCTTAATATCATTTATTTTATCAATAGTAACCAATACCGGCTGATTGAACTTCCGCTTGTTGCCAATAAAAGCAGAGAATAAATCCTTTACGGCGGAATACACCACCCGGATAAAAGGAACCCTCTCCACTCCCTTTTCCAGGCGCACATATACGGGAGTAAAGAAGATACTTGCTGAAAGTAATCCTACGAGATAGATAAATATGATAATGCCGACGAGTATAATAAATGGATCGAGATAGGAATTGACAATTTTAGGAAAGGGATTTGTGTTTCTTACAAAATCGAAGCTTTTATAAAAAACAAAAACCGTTATAACAATGGGTGCAATCACAATTAATCCCTGAACGCAGTTACTGATAAAGTTCTTTATCAGCCTTGATTGTAAAATGTCTGCAACTACTTTTTTCATGACCAGATTTTTCCGGGGTTTAAAATTCCATTGGGGTCAAATACCTGTTTTATCTGTTTTTGGATAGAGTGTGATTTCTCCGTAAAAGCAATATCCATATACTCTTTCTGTACCCATCCTATGCCATGCTCACCTGAAATAGTACCACCCAATTTTACACAAAGTTGGAATATTTCACGAATTCCGACAGGAAGAATATTTTTCCACTGTTCATCGCTCATGTTATTTTTAATAATGTTGACATGCAGATTGCCGTCGCCTGCATGCCCATAGCACACCGACTGGAACCCATATTTTTTGCCTATGTCTTTTACACCTGCTAATAGAACAGGAAGCTCGGCACGGGGAACAACGGTATCTTCTTCTTTATATATAGAATGTGACTTCACGGCTTCAGCCACACTCCTGCGCATTTTCCAAAGGACATTTTTTTGCTCCTGTGTATCTGCAAAAAGTATTTCATCACTTTCAAACCGCTGAAGAACTTCCATTATTTTTTCACAGTCTTTCATAAGCACATCAGGGTCATTGCCATCTACCTCAATTATAAGATGAGCTTGTATTTCCTTTTTATGGGAGACGGCTAACAACTGCCGGCTGATAGCCGAAGTATCCATATATTTAAGTGCCCAGTCAATGGCATCGCGCTCCAGGAATTCCATAGCCGAAGGAATAATACCTTCCCGAAAAATTGCCGATACCGCTTCACATGCCTTAATAGCTGAAGAGAAAGGAGCCAGCATCAATAGATTATGTTTAGGAAGTGGCAGCAGCCTGAATACTATTTTGGTAATTATAGCCAATGTTCCTTCGCTGCCTGTAATAAGCTGGGTAAGATTATAGCCTGTAGAGTTTTTAAGTACGTTGGCACCTGTCCATATTATTTCCCCGGTTGGCAAAACCACTTCCAAGTTAAGTACATAGTCTTTGGTTACTCCATATTTTACAGCTTTAGGCCCACCGGAACGTTCTGCCACATTGCCGCCCAAAAAACAACTGCCTCTGCTGGCAGGGTCGGGGGGATAGAACAGGCCTTTTTCCATAACCGTTTCCTGGAATACCTGGTTAATAACCCCCGGTTCTACCATGGCCTGGAGATTTCGCTCATCTATGGACAGTATTTGATTGAACCTTTCCATAGAGAGTACTATTCCACCATGAACAGGTAATGCGCCCCCGCTAAGCCCTGTACCTGCCCCACGGGGCGTGAGAGGGATATGTAGGTCGTTGCAGATTTTTAAAACGGCTGATATTTCCTCTGCATTGCGGGGCTTAATAACCACTTGCGGGGGGAAGTTGAGATCTTCGGTTTCATCGTGGCCATAGTGCTTTAAGGATCCCTCGTCGGTAAAGACATACTCTTTACCGACAATTGCTTTTAGTTGTTCTACTATGCCAGGTGTTACTTTTTGAAAATCCATACTGGGTAATGCAAAACTACAAATCCTGTAAGAATGGCTATTAGCTAATAGCCATTAACCGATAGCGATTTTTTACTCAAAATTTATCCCTTTTCAAATTTTTTATGTCACGGTTTTTTACGGAATGGGCAACGTGACATAAAGATATTGGCTTCACAAAACCAGTCACTTAAGGTAGATTTGCACCATGACGTATTTTTTGGGGCACCGTGACATATCTTTTTGCGATATAAATGTATAACAATTGCATAGCAAAAATGGTGACTGTAAGCTGCAGACAAACAGACGATAAGAAGCCTTTAAGATAACAAGTTAGGCGGGTAAATTATAATAGGGTTATGTCACGGTATTTAAGACACTGTGACATAAAAGCCGGAACAGGCAGAATGACAGGGCATTGAATAGTGACATAAGCATGACATATTCTCCCCCACCCCTACTCCAAACCTATAACGAAAAACTACTGTGATGTGGTGCTTTTTTCAGGCGGAAGGAGAAAGTGGTTCCTTCACCTTCTTTGCTTGTAACATTTATCGGCTGGTGGTGTGCCTCTAAAATATGTTTTACGATAGACAGGCCCAAGCCTGTTCCGCCTTGTGAACGGGAACGACCCTTGTCGACACGGTAAAAACGCTCAAATAAACGGGGCAAATGTTGCTGGGCAATGCCAATGCCGTTATCACTTACTTCTATATAAATGGTGTCGGGTTCATTTTTCAGGCGTATGGTAGTACTTCCATTTTGTTTACCATATTTAATGGAATTGACTGACAGATTCACAAACACCTGCTTTATGCGGAAGCGGTCGCCAATAACTGCTGCTTTCTCCATTTCATTTTCAAGGATGAGCGATACCTTCTTTTGCTCGGCATCCATAGTTTCCGATTCCAATACTTCCTGGCAGAGCTCTACGATATCAAAGGGAGCAATATCCGAACCAACATTTCTTGATTCCAGTTCCGAAATAGTGTCGAGGTCCTCTATTATATGAATAAGGCGTTCGGCACTTTTCTCTGTTCTTTCCAAATAGCGCTTTTGCATTTCCATGTCATTCACCGGGTTTTCTACCAAGGTTGACACATAGCCTTGTATATGAAACAGGGGAGTTTTCATTTCGTGCGAAACATTATCGAGAAACTCGCGGCGATGGCGTTCAAGCTTTTCAATTTTTTCCAATTCCTCTTTGCGTTCCTGCAGCAATGTTTGTAACCGGGCTTCTACTACGTCGAGCGAAGTATCATCCACCTCTGCCGGATTTTTAGCAATCAGGCTGTGAATAGACCGCAAGCGCCTGCCCACTACAATATAATAGATGCAATAGACTGAAATAGCACAAATACAAAAGTTAATTGCATTTATTTCCGGGGATATCCTGACATGAAACAAAAAGGTACTGAGGAGATATAAAACTCCCGTGATGAGCAGCGAACTGCCTAATGCAATTATGAAAGATTCCTTCTTCAAGAAAATAAATTGAAACTCAAAGGTAGCACCTTTATTATTACGCCATGTAAACCTAATGTTAAGTAAGTTTAGCAGCATTGCCAAACTACAAGGGAATTCCCAAGCATTTCTGCTTAAAAATCCCCCTATTTACTCAGCCCTTATTTTAAGCCCTTTTCCTCCACTATGTCTCCTGAAGGCGTGAGGTACACATATCCGTCGCGGGAATCTATAAACTCACTTAATGTGTATTCATTGTCCACTTCGACAAAATACATAGTTCCTCCGGGAGTTTCAATATCCCTCACATCTTCTATCAACCATTTGGAGTAGGGGCTTTTTACTATACCGGCTTTAACATCAGCAGGAAGGGATTTCCACTTCATATTAATTTAAGTTTGGACCCAGTTGCCCTTCTCATCAAAAAACGCCTTGCATTTTTTACCTCCATCCACAAAACTTGCCACATAATTATCGTGCCTGAATTTAAACTTCTTTACCGATGCATTGGGATATTTGTTTTTAAATGCAACCCCTATATTTTGGGGCGCCTGTGCCATAGCAGAGGTTGCCATGAATGCTAACCCTACTGCAAAAAACCTGAACGTTTTCATTTTTAAAATATTTGCATTATTAGTCACTTTGTTTATATCATTAAGTGACAGGAGGTGGAGCACGGAAAAAGCACGTGTTAAAAAATATCCCGTTCCATTTAGCGTAGCGCCTCATAAGAATTTGCTTTATGCTATTCAAATTTATGCTAAAACTGGCTCTAAAACAAGAGGGATAGCATTAAAGTATGTTAAAAATTTAGGCTGCCTGAAGGGGCATAAGATAAAAAACTTTAAGGGCTTTACAAGGCTAAAACTCGAATTTATAGCCTATGCCTTTCAGGGTTTTGATGATTTCATCGCCCAGCTTTTGGCGGAGCTTGCGGATATGTACATCTATAGTACGGTCGCCTACTACCACATCTTCACCCCATATTTTATGCAAAATATCTTCGCGGGTAAATACTTTTCCAGGCTTAGATGCCAGTAAATAGAGTAGTTCAAATTCTTTTTTGGGAAGGGATACATCCTTATTATCTACTCTAACAGAATAATTTTCTTTATTGATTTTAATACCCCCGCCTACATCAAAAATGGAAGTATCGTCGGATTGGAACCTTCTTCTGAGTAATGCTTTTATGCGGCTTATGAGTACCCTCGGCTTAATAGGCTTTGAAACATAGTCATCAGCTCCGGCATCTAACCCGGCTATTTGCGAGTAATCTTCGGTGCGTGCGGTAAGAAATACTATTAAGGCGTCTTTGCCTTCGGGTAAGTTTCGTATTTCTTTACATGCTTCGATGCCATCCACCTTAGGCATCATTACATCTAATAAAATTAAATTTGGCGAAACCTTTTTTGTCATCTGGACTGCCTCACCCCCATCAGAAGCCGTAAATACTTCGTAGCCTTCTTTTTGAAGGTTAAAGGTGAGGAAATCGAGCACATCTGGCTCATCATCAACTAATAATATCTTTAAATTGTTCATTTATATGATGTGGGATTGTTGCTGAAAAAGCCAATTTTTCGGCAAAATTATGTTTAATCTATATACCTATCCTTGACTTAACAATTTGTTAATATGGTAACAATTTGTTAACATATAGTTTATTTGGGCTTAATGAATACTTGTGACTTTTGCCCCCGTCAAAACACGCAACCACATTAACAATTAACAAAAAAAAAATGAAAACAAAAAGATTTACAAAAGTTGTGTTTGCCCTAGCAGGCTCCTTGCTGACCATAGGTAGCATGCAGGCTCAGCAAACTCAGCATCAAAGAGATTCCTTATTGGGATTGCAAAGAAATGCTATTTCATTGATTAGCCCAGGAGAGGGTAAAGCAGCAGGAGCCAGTGGCTTTTGGGGCTATGCTTTCGGTGACTATGCATACATGGCAACAGGAGACTCAGCCGGAAGAGGCACCAAACAACAGTACAAGGGAGTAGGTGCAAGTACAGCTTCAGGCGGGGTTGCTCAAAACACGCATCCGAATGCATTTGAAATTCGCCGGGCTTATTTAGGTTATGATTATAACATTAATAAGCATTTTTCTGCTTATGCTTTGCTCGCTTATGAAGGCGACCAAGACGTGAATGATGACCGGACTGTATATTTAAAATATATGTACGTTAAGTGGAAAAACATCTGGAAAAATACAGATTTGAAAATCGGGCAACAGGCTACCAACTCTTTCGCCAATGCATACAACACCGAGCCTCTCTTAGGTTATCGTTCGGTTGAAAAGACAATTATGGATATGCACGGTGTAGATGGTTCTTCGGATATGGGCCTTACGCTTGAAGGAAGACTTTGGACTGCTCATGCAAAAGACACAAACAACGTGCCACTTTTCATAGGATATAGTGCCATGATAGGAGATAATTCAGGAAATAACCCAGTTGCAGGATTTACCGGAACTGCCGGAGCTGCCAGCTTGGGCGGAGCTACTATTACTTCCACTTCTACTTCAGTATCTACCGGTACCGTTACAACAACTACCACAACCAAAACCACCATTGCAGTTAATCCTTTTAACGAAACAACGGACAATGCTAAGAAGATTCGTGCCAATGTTTACGTTAATGCACTCAACACTGCTTTGACAGTTGGTTTTTATACTGACTACATAAACTATGGTAATACTTATTACGGAACTACAAAAGGGTACCAACACTCCGTAATGACTGACAAAGTTTATGCAGCTTATAATTCAAAATGGTTTGGTATCGGTTTCGAATGGTTTACACAAAGCTATACCAATGGTGAATTTGAAACCTGGAAAAAAGGAACCGGAGTAAACGATACAGTGAATGCTACTCAAACAGGCATGTCCATCTTTGCTCACGGAACTATTATTCCGGGCACACTGAATATTTTTGCCAGATACGATATGTATACACCTGACAACAACTATTCATATAATGCGAACGAAACATTCACCGAGCTCTTTTCGAATGTTAGCAGTTCAGGCAACGGAAACTCATACAAAGAAACCTTTATGAATTTCGGACTTGACTGGACCCCGACCAAAGACAAAAAAATTCACATTATGCCGAACGTTTGGTATTATGGAATTAAGAATGGTTATGGTTCAGACAACCTTGCCAGTGATAACTATATGTTCTACCGCATATCCTTCCTTTTCGGATTCAACTAATAAACGTGTAGCATGATGAAAGGGTTAGGAGCGAAAAAGTTCTTAACCCTTTCATAGCTTAAAAAAGTAACATTAACTGAATATTAAAAATAAATAAAATGAAACACTCAATCTTCAAAAACTTAGCTCTTGCAGGAGTATTGGCAATAGGCCTTTCTTCTTGCAGTTCGGGCGGAAACAGTTCCGACCAAAATGCCAATGCCGATGCCGATAAACAATTATTAGGTGCGGGCTCTACCTTTGGCAATCCTATCTATACCAAAATGTTCAGCGAATACGGAAAAACATCCGGTATTCAAACCAACTACCAGTCGATTGGTTCAGGAGGCGGTATCAAGCAACTTATGAATAAGCTTGTTGACTTTGGCGCTTCCGATGCATTTTTAAGCGACGACGATAACAGCAAATGCCCTGCTCCAGTAGTAGAATTTCCTACCTGCTTAGGTGCAGTGGTTCTTTCTTACAACCTTCCGGGTAATCCTGAATTAAAATTTACTCCTGAAGTTGTTACCGGGATATTTATGAAGACCATTACCAAATGGAACGACAAAAAAATTGCTGCTGAAAATCCGGGTGTAAGCCTTCCTGACATGGATATTACCGTAGCTCACCGTTCGGATGGAAGCGGAACTACCTTTATTTTCACTGACTACTTATCAAAAGTTAGTGATGATTGGAAAACTAAAATCGGAACAGGCAAATCAGTTAACTGGCCCGATGGAGAATTAGGCGGAAAAGGTAACGAAGGTGTTGCCGGCATTGTTAAGCAAACTCCGGGCACAATAGGTTATATTGAATTAACCTATGCACTCCAAAACAGTATGGTGTTTGCACAAGTTAAAAATGCTGCCGGAAATTACGTTAAGCCTTCTATTCAGTCAACCAGCCTTTGCGCCAATGGTGATATTCCTGCTGATACCCGTATTAGCATAACCAATGCCAATGTTGACCAAGGTTATCCTATCAGCAGCTTTACCTGGATATTGCTTTACAAAGAACAGAACTATAACAACAGAAGCAAAGACAAAGCAACCAACCTGGTGAAAGAATTGTGGTGGATGATTCACGAAGGACAAGCACAAGCTACCCCGTTGAATTATGCTCCGCTTCCTCCTAAGGCTGTGGCTGCTGCTGAAGGTGTATTAAAATCTGTTACTTACGACGGACAACCTATATTGCAATAGACCTGTTTCATTAAACGTATAGAAATAATAATCTCACCAGGCGCCCGCTAAGTTCTTTTCTAAGTGAGGTTGTGTTTTGGTTAAAGGGGAGATTTGGCGGGCACTCCCTTTTTTTGCCTATGTTATTATTAATAAGTAAAGTACCTGTCGGGAATAATGAAAAACCGCTGGAGAATATTAGAAAATAAAATATTTGTACGATGGCTAACCATTGTGTCTTTAGGGACCATGGTACTATTGCTGCTTTTTTTCATTACGCTGTTTGTTTCCTCATGGCCTGCCATTAAGGCGAACGGCTTAGGGTTTTTATGGGGTAAAACCTGGGACCCTGTCAACAACCACTATGGGATGTATCCATTTTTGGTTGGAACACTTATAACTTCTTTTTTATCGCTTATCATTTCTGCCCCATTTTCCATTGCTGCAGCGTTATTCCTGGGAGAGTATTACCCCAAAGGGGTTATTCCCGGAATTTTCAGGAATGTGATAGACCTGCTTGCTGCCATTCCCTCGGTAGTATATGGCTTTTGGGGATTATATACAGTTGCACCCATAGTAAGTAAAATAGAATTAGCTTTCCATCTTCCGGCACCCGGTGTTGGAATTTTCACCGCATCGCTGGTATTATCTATCATGCTTGTACCCTACTCTGTTTCGCTTATAAGGCAGGTAATAAGCATGACCCCTGTAAATTTGAAAGAAGCCGCTTATGCCCTTGGAAGCACCCGCACCGAAGTAATAACGAAGGTAATAATACCCTCTAACATTTCCGGAATTTCAGCCGGATTCTTATTGTCACTCGGACGCGCATTGGGAGAAACTATGGCAGTAACCATATTAATTGGTAATTCCCCTGCGTTGCCCCACAATATATTCAGCCCCTCTTATACTATGGCAAGCGTTATTGCCAATGAATTTACAGAAGCTGTGGGAGAGGTTTATACCAGCAGCCTGATTGAAATAGGGCTCTTACTCTTCGTGGTTACAACTATTATAAACCTAATTGGCCGATTAATTATTAAACGAGCAATCGCATGACCCCGTTCGACATAAGAGGCACCAAAAGAAGGCAGATTAAAGACCGGATATTTTCCGGTTTTGTGTGGGCATTAACCTTTAGCTGCCTGATAGTAGTATTTATCATACTCTTCTACCTTTTTGAAAAAGGGATAGGTAGTATTAATTGGGCCTTGTTTACAAAAGGGCCAAAACCCGTGGGCGAATTTGGTGGTGGAATAGCCAATGCTATTGTCGGAAGCCTTATTGTGGTTGTAGTCGCTGCCATAATTGCCATTCCCCTGGGGATATCCGTTGGTATTTACCAGGCCGATAACCGGGGAAAAAGAATAGCGGAGCGTATTGCAGTAGCAGTAGACGTATTACAAGGTATTCCATCTATTGTAATTGGTATTGTAATATATGTATGGATTGTAAAACCCTTCGGAGGATTTTCAGCCATTTCGGGAAGTATTGCGTTAGCTATTATGATGCTTCCACCCGTGATAAAAAGTACCGAAGAAACCCTGTTGCTTATTCCACATACATTGAAAGAAGCTGCACTGGGGCTGGGCGCATCCTATTATCATACCGTGAGGAAAATACTTATACCTACCGGGATGGGAGGTATTTTAGGCGGATGTATTATTGGCGTTGCCCGTATAGCCGGTGAAGTAGCTCCCTTATTGTTTACCGCATTTGGAAACCCTGCTATGGTGTTTAGCATTTTTAAGCCTGTGGATACCATACCGAAAGTGATTTTTGCATACGCTTCAAGCCCTTATGAAGACTGGCAGCGTATTGCCTGGGGAGGTTCCTTGATTTTAGTTGTATTTATCATCATACTGAACACTATCATTAAACTATTTGAAAACAAATGGAAGGTACAATTCTAAGGACTGAAAACCTGCAGATATCTTTTGGAGACAATAAGGTTGTCAAGGGTATCAATATGGAAATTGCCGAAAAAAAGGTAACTGCCTTCATGGGCCCTTCCGGCTGTGGAAAAACCACCATTTTACGTGCTATTAACCGCCTGCATGAACTGACACCCGAAGCAAAAGTGGAAGGGAAAATATTTATGCATAATGAAGATGTTTATGAAATGGAAGCTATGACATTGCGCCGCAGGGTGGGCATGGTGTTCCAGCGGCCTAATCCGTTTCCTACCATGAGCATTGCCGAGAATGTAATTTCAGGATTTATTCTTAACGGCATCAAATTGAAAACCCAGGAAAAAAATGAAATCATAGAGGATGCACTGAAAAAAGTGGCACTGTGGGATGAGGTGAAAGATTATTTAAAGAAAAAGGGTACGTCTCTTTCCGGTGGGCAGCAACAAAGGCTTTGTCTTGCCAGGGCAGTGGCTATGAAGCCCGAAGTAATTTTATTGGATGAGCCTACCTCTGCACTTGACCCTCTGTCTACTGCTAAAATTGAGGATTTGCTTTATGAATTAAAAGGGAACTATACATTGGTAATAGTAACCCATAATATGCAACAGGCAGCCCGAATAAGCGACATGACAGCTTTCTTTTATTTGGGCGACTTATTAGAATATGACGATACTAAGAAAGTTTTTACCAATCCTAAAAACGAAAAAACACAGAATTATATAACCGGAAGGTTCGGATAATCGTAAACAATATTAACTTCGCATAAAAAACAAAAATGGAACATCTACAGGCCGAAATGGATGCCCTCAGAAATGAGATGTTAGAAATGTATAACCTTGTGTTGTCACAAGTGGAGCGTGCGCAAACTGCATTGATTGATACTAATCTTTCAGTGATTAAGGAAATTGGCTCGAATGAAAAGCTGGTAAATGCAAAGGAATTGCAGATAGACAGCCGTTGCGAAACTATTTTGGCTTTGTTCACCCCGGTAGCAGTCGACTTAAGATTTGTCCTCTCCGCACTTAAAATAAATATCAACCTGGAACGTATCGGCGATATTGCCGATAATATTGCCCGCACGATGTCGCATACCAAACCGGGCTTTGACCAGGAACTTCTCGAAAAAGTAAATGCAAAAGGTGCTTTTACCATGTTGCTTGAAATGTATAAAAGCCTGCTGCAGGCATTTGAAAAGGAAGATACATTGCTTGCGCGCGACATACTTATCAGAGATGAGGCTATTGACAGTATTACCGAGGAAGCTATAACCATTACAGAGGAATATACCCGAAGCAAACCCGATAGCATTGGGCAAATAGTTCCATTAATTAGCATTATGAAGATGCTGGAAAGAATTGGAGACCACTTAAAAAACATTGCCGAGGAAATTATTTTCTACGCAGAGGCAAGGGTATTGAAGCATTCTTCGCCGAAGTAATTTGTGAGCCCAAAACCTCTAAAGGGGCTTAAAAGGTTTATTATATAACAGAAACCTACTGTTGTCAGCAACATTTTTTTACTTTTGCACCCCCAAAGTATAAAGGCAACGAACACTTTATACTTTGAACTTTTACAGATTGGAGAGGTGCCTGAGTGGCCGAAAGGAACAGTTTGCTAAACTGTCGTACGCCCAAAAGTGTACCGGGGGTTCGAATCCCCCCCTCTCCGCAGGAAGAGGACTTTTCTGGAATGAGAAACAGCTCCCTTTTTTATTGTCTTCATAATCCTTTGAAAAAGAGGCCGAAAACCCCAAAAAACTATTTGCATCTTTAGTTAGATATTGCCTATTCTGATAGTCATATCTCAGACCTCCGGGAAAAATCAAATATTGTAACTCTTTTTTAGTAATTATATCCGTAGAAGCCCACATTTCACTGAGGCTTGTAAGAAGAGGAACAATCTTGTCAAATTCCTTATTTAGGTTAGATATTTCTTTTGGAACTTCGTTCGCTTTTGACTGGAGATTAATTATCTCTTTCTCTAATTCCTGCTTTAACTGTTGGTAAAAGGAATCATTCTCCGAAAATTTCCCCAATGCATACTTTTTCTTTAACTCATAAAGATCTTTTTCCTTCTCTCTACAATTGTAATAAATCTCAAGATATTATCAGATTGTTACTGACCGTATCATTCAATGGTTAAGGCAAGGCCTGCTTTATATTATACTGATAATCAATAGTTAGAAAGGCGATAAAAGATAATTGCTATATCTTATTTGGTTTATAGATCAGTTTTCAGAACTGTATCCTATTAACAAACCCCAAGAAATCAATAAAATCTTTTATTAGTTGGTTAGATATTTTGAAACTTCTCTCTGCAAATTTTTATCCCAATCTTTAAACCCCTTTAACAATAAGGGGATTTTCTTTTTTATTCTTTCACCCTAAATTAAATTAAAGGCAACCATGTTTGATTTGCCTAACGTGCATTTTTGCAGAGTAAGAGAATTATGTAACTTATTGCCGGCATTGTGTAAGACAAGTATCCATAAGAGCATCTACTTTTGTGCCGTCGTGAAAATTTATTCACAATATAAAACAAAAATGAAAAAATTAAAATTAATCCTCGGCGGATTATTATTGGTTCTTGCCGGAACATTACAGGCACAAGTTGTAGTCACAGCTACTGTCGGCAATCCACCGCCTTGGGGGCCGGCCGATGGAGCGGGTGTACGGTTCTATTATATTCCGGATGTACAGGCATATTATGATGTAACGGATGGCAATTATGTTTATATGTCAGGTGGAAGATGGATTCATTCATCCAACCTGCCTCATAAATATAAGAATTATGACCTTTATGGCGGACAAAAAGTTGCCCTTAGGGATTACCATGGAGAAAGGCCCTATGAAAATTATAAAGAGCATCAGAAAAGCTATCCAAAAGGATACCATCAGGGACAACCTCAAAAAACTTTTGGAGAAAAACCCAATGGGCATGATAATGGAAACCATGATAAACATTAAAGTCTAATTGGTTAATAACATTGCTATAGTAATTAACCGGCAACATATATTTATTGATAGGCGCTATGCAAAAACATAGTGCCTTTTTGCTTTTCGTCATAGTAAATAGTAGAAAGCATATCTGCGATACATGTACTATTTTTCAAGCCATCTGCAACACCTTGAAGACCGACTTTTCAGAGTGTTTCGACCGAATTCTCGACATCCTTGTTGTAACTGACCGATTATCAATATCGATGTGTGCCCGGTTTGAACTCGCACGTTCGCATTGAACACAGGATTGTAAGTCCTGCGTGTTTATAGTTAAGGCGTGATTGATAGATTCTTATATAACTCCTTTATAAAAGACTTTTATACATATAAAATCCCCTATAAGATTCGAAATTGGCCTGCTTCTCTCCGCAGAAAGTAATAAGAGGCCTCAAGTTCCAATAGTACCTATCTTAGGTTTGTCGGCTCATAGTAAAGAGTTACTGCACCAGAACCAAATGTTTTTGTTTTTAAGAGTTTAAGATTAACCCTATCCTTCACGTTTTTAAACAATGGCAAGCCGCTTCCTGAAACAATTGGATGAACACAAAGCTGGTATTCATCAATTAAGTTCATTTGCGTTAAGGTTACTATTAAACTTGGGCTGCCAGCTAAAATGTTTTTACCCGCTTGTTGCTTGAGTTCTAAAATTTCTTCTTTAATGACTTCCTTTTTCAATTTTGTATTTTTCCAATCAACATGTTGAAGCGTGCGGGAAAAAACAATCTTTGAAATATTGTCTATTAGTACTGCAAATTCATCCGTTGGTTTGTTACCGGTAGGGCTTTTTACTATCGTTGGCCAATAACTTTCCATCAGTTGATACGTTATCCTTCCGTATAAAAGGGTGTCTGCATTACTTAATAGGTCATTATAATGTTGATGTAGTTCATCATCTGGAATCACTGCCGTGTGGTCGCAAAACCCGTCAAGGGTCATATTGATTGCTGCAATCAGTTTTCTCATATTTTGTATTTAAATCTTAAGCTCCCATAGTACCTGTCTTTACTTTTCCGGATCGCTTGTAATTGGCAAAAATCATTCCGCTTGGTGTAACCAAACTCTCTGTTAATTTAAATGCTGCCGGAATCGTGCCTTTGTCAAACAACTTTTTCCCTTTACCAAGAGTCAACGGGAAAATATTGAGCCAAAGTTCGTCCACTAAATCATTTTTTAGCAGCAACTGAATAAGCTCAGCACTGCCCCAAACTTTAATGTCAGAACCTTTTGAATTTTTGAGCTTTTTGATATCTGCCAGGCTTTTGAGGAAAACGGAGTTTTCCCAATCTGATTTTTTCATGGTCTTGGACATGACGTATTTTGTGACATCATTGATACCTGGCCAAAAGTCTGCATGTTCTGGCCAGTAGTGGGCAAAAATGTCAAATGTTTTTCTGCCCAAAAGAAGATCTGCAGGTTTCATCTGTTTTTGCATCATCTTACCGGAAGCTTTATCCTGATGAGGTGCAGTCCACCCGCCATATTTGAAGCCGCCTGATGTATCTTCCTTAGGTCCACCGGGAGCTTGCATTACTCCATCAATAGTGATAAATGATAAGACAATTATTTTTCTCATATACTAAAGCTAAAAGGTTAAACAACAAACACAAATATATAATAATCTTTCATTAAATAATATAAATTAGCCATCATCTTTATAAGAAGAAAATATTAATAGATACCTTAGTTTTTCTTCTCGGATTCAACGATTCTTTCTTTATTAGTTTTATTTGATTACTTTCACTTCTTGCTTGCAATAATAGCCAGCCCCAAAGAATAAACAACCATTTTCCTTTGAATGACAGAGGAGGTTCGTTCTTCGGTTTTTTATAAATTTTAAATATCAACTATAATGGACACAAACAAAAAAACTGCAAGAATTGCAGGCATTCTCTATCTACTTGTTGGTATTTTCGGCGGCTATTCCGAAGGATTTGTTGACCCCAAAATGTATGTTGCCGGTAATATGCTAGCCACAGCCGGTAATGTTGTTTCTAATTCAGAGCTTGTTCGCCTGAGCGTTGTCGCGCACCTGTTAGATGGAACATTTTTTGTCTTCGTAGCCATGTTGCTCTACAACTTGCTTCAGCACGTGAATAAGAGTGTGGCAAGGGCCATGCTAACCCTTGTGGCGCTTGCTACCGGAATTATTTGTCTTAATGCTGTATTCCAATTTGAAGCCATGCGGGTTGCAACTGACAGTTCCTACGCCAGCGCCTTGGGTATAGCGGGCTCCAATGCTATCGTTCTACTCTTGCTCGATATCCAACACTATGGAACTCTAATTGCACAGATATTTTTTGGTAGTGTCTCAGTTTGAAATTTAACCTTTATCCTTATATGCAAAGGGTGCTTATATTTGCACCCATGCGAAATCCTAAACGTCCCAAAGATACAAATCAAAGGGCTAAATATATTGTAGAACTTTTAACTGGAGAGGTAATAGAGCCTAATCCTGACGAGGGCAAAAGTCCAAAAAGAGTTAAAATAGGGAGATTAGGTGGCTTAAAAGGTGGTAAGGCAAGAGCCGAAAAGCTATCTGCTAAGAAACGCAAATCTATTGCTAAAAAGGCGGCTAAAAAAAGATGGGCAAAGAAGTAATTTTACTTGGCTTCCATACATCTTAATTGCACAATTAAATTATACTTTTTAGTATATTTATCTTCAAAATCAAACCAGTTGATAGAATCTTTCATTACATTAACAGCATCGTCAACATAGGTCTCTAATAAGGCTCTTCCATCTTCATTTAAAAACTGAAAAAGTTTATACTTCCTTATATGTCCGCTTATTAATGGATTGGTTTGTTTAAGTAATGTAGGCAATAATTCAGGGTCAAATCTCCCATAGATATAACGTTTTATGTAGATTGCACAAGGAACAGGTTTTACAAAGGCGGTTGGGTCTCCATCCCATTTATTGAGTTTGAACATGAGTTTAAAAAATGGATTGGTATTAGGAAAGACTGGTAAATAATCTGCTACCGCTTCACCCAATAAGTCCTTTACCTGCTTTAAAGTAACTTTTGTATTGTTTCGCAGTTCAATTATTTCAAGTTCTTTATCTACTGGCATCTGAGGCATAAGGGCATCAGCTTCCCATATTAACCCCTGTCTTTCTTAGGCATCTTGGATTTTCTTGATTTCCTTTTCTGCAAGTTTATCTTGGTCTGGTTTTGTTTTTTCCTTTGCCATGTTATATAGTTGAGACACTACCTATTTTTTGGGTTATGGCTGATACCATTAGGCTATCTTATTTACAAATCAGAAATGTTCCCGAAGTGGCTTGGCGGTATACTCATTGCAGGTGGTATCTGCTATCTCATAGATTTATTTGCTGCATTCCTAGTTCCAGACTTTGGACAAAAGATTCATGCCTTCGTTGTTATCCCCTCAGCAATTGCAGAAATATCGATGGTACTGTATCTCCTCATCATGGGTGTGAAGACAATAAAATCAGAAAAGCCAACCCTTGTCGTACCATAAACTCAAGGCTTCTACATATAAAATCCCTTATAAGGTTTGAAGTTTGCCTATTTCTTCGCAGAAAGTGATAAAGGGTCTTTATTAGGGTTTGGTTTATTTATTTTAAATTATAATACTTTTCACAACTTAGATATGCAGAAGAGTCGTCATCCCCTTTAAATCCGAACCCATCCCATTTGTAGGCAGCTATATGTGTTTTATTTGTATTGGGGTTCAAATTGATAAATGAATCTCCGCGATGCAGGGCGCAAAGAATTTGATTATTGCCAGGTAAAACGTCTGCATCCAATAAAGGCCAGGCAAGCGCTGAACCCCTCCATCGTGATATTAGCCCTGTTTTGGTAACACTATACACATAAGGCCTTATTCCAATATCATCATCCATATTTGAAAAATGCCTTTCTAAGGTGAATAAGTATTCATTCTTTCCATCGAGTTTTCCTTTTGATATTGAAATTATATCCATTGGTAGTGTTTGCCACAGAGTTTTACCATTGCTCGATGCCTCAATAATTATCCTCCCTTTTTCATCCGTTAAAACTTGTCGTAAGGTTATACCTGAAATATTCAGGGTATTGTGCAATGGGACGGATGGGAAACTATAATCGGTATCCCCTATAACTTCCGGAAAGAATGAATTTCTTCCGGTATGGGTAAGTATTCCTTTGCATTCGAAGCTGCCATTGTTTATGCTGCACTGAATCATTAAGCCCTCCTTAGTGACAGGATCTTTTTGGTCGAATAAATGATTTCCTAATGAGAAAAATACAGGTTTTCCATCTATCATTTCAGGCTGCTGTATAACATGGGGATGGCAACCTATTATAAGGTCTGCCCCATTTTCTATTAGCCACTTAGCTGCATTCCGTTGATTTTGGTTGGGCCATTCAAATAATTCACTACCCCAATGAATAAAAACAATAACCATGTTTGATAGGTTTTTAGCGACACGCAGCTTTTGCCTTATTTCAATAGAAGGAATTTGCTGGCAAGTTTTATCATGAGAAGGAATTAGGTTAATTGCTACAATGGCAACTGTTACGCCACGGATAGTGAAGAACTGTGGTGAATTATCTTTGAATACAGGCGATATATTTGTTTTTATAAGTTCATTAATAGTTTCTGTTTTCCCGCTATCACCATTATCAAGACTATGGTTGTTTTCAACAGAAATAATTTTGAATCCGGCTTGTGAAAGTAATGTTATGTTTGATTTTGGCACCTTAAAAATGGGAGCAGCAGAATCGGAGATAAGCTTATTATCCGGTTTTCCAACGGCTCCTTCCAAATTACCCATTACCAAGTCTTCCGATTTAAATAGCGACTCCATATTAGTCCATGGAAATTGCCTCCGGCTTTTTATTTCAACTTCAACATTCCGGGCGAGAAGAATATCCCCTGTAAAGAGAATTTTAATTTCCTTAGGTTTTTCCCGGCATCCCTGGAAAACTACTGCAGAAAGAAGAATGATTAATATCCAGTAATTGCGGGATAGTTCACACTTTGTTTTGTTATATAGGGCTTTATCCATGATGGGTATTCTTGTGTGCTGACTTTTTCCTGCCATTCTTTATCATTCAATAATTGTTCTGATGGAAACTCATAATAGGAATATATGGAGCCTTTAACAATCTCGTGCCGTCCCCAAAAAGGGACTATGTTATCCCACTCCATGGCATTACCCACAGCGGCCATAAGGTAATTGCCCTGGTCACCTGAAACATCTGCAATTTTAGCAATAGGGTCCGGTGTTGCAAGGCCATAATCTTTATTGGTAAGACTTTCAAAAATTAAAAAATAATGTTCTGCATCTCTTCCAACGTAAAGTATACGCTCATATTCTTCATTGGTAAGTGGCTCACCTCGTTTTTCTTTCTCTGCCATCGCCTGAAACATTCTTGCATCTTTTGCAGTCTCTTTTA
>JABDAL010000012.1 GCA_013289165.1 Bacteroidota bacterium | reverse complement strand
AAATCCATACTCCAGCAATATGCACCACTATGCCCTTATCAATATGGTACAGGGGTGTATTTAGCCAGGGCCCTGTTAGCCCCTATAGACTCCACCGATTACTACAGTGCTTGCGAGGAGATATATGGCAATGGGCGTGCATACGCGCACCGGCCTGTAAAGAAACCGGCAAGTACGCAAAGCACTGTACCTGATAATAAGAACCTGACAGTTAAAGTATATCCTAACCCTGCCAATACCTTGCTTAATGTCGAATTTATTGGGCAGGAAATGACAGGAACGATATATTTATATAACGGGTTAGGCCAGTTAACCCTCACTTATTCGTTGACAAGTAACCTGACCACTATACCGGTAGGTTCATTGGCACAAGGTGTCTACCATTATCGGATTATAGACAATAACCAAAAACCTGTAAAAACGGATAATTTATTAATAGAAAGATAAGGTAAAACGGGCGTAAGTCTTTTCCGCCCGTTTTTATTTCCTATATTTACATATTAATATATTCCTATAAATGAAAAAGCTAACTATCTTATTACTTTTCGTTTTCAGTTTTTCATTTTGTTACTCCCAGTACATATTATATGGAGTAGCGGCAGGGGGGGGGGAGCATATTATGATCCCAATGATCCCACTAAGTATGGCACTATATTCAACTATAACCCCCTAACCAAAAAACAAACCACACTTTTTAGTTTTAACGGGACGGATGGATTTGAACCTTTGTGCAGATTACTGTATGTTCCGGATAGCTTAGTTTATGGAACCACTAATCAAGGGGGAGCTAATAGTATGGGAACTGTGTTCAGTTTTAATTTAAAAACCAACACCGAAAATGTGGTAATTAATTATGACAGCGCAAATGGTTATACAAACCTTGGCGTTAATCAACTGATGCAGGCAAAAAACGGGCTAATTTATGGAACATCCTGGATGGGCGGAAAATATGGTGCAGGGGTAATCTATAGTTACGATATTCATACCGGGAAAGACAGTGTACGTTATAATTTATTAGATACAGTTACAGGTTCGGGATGCTATATGGAATTATGGGAGGATACGGTGAGCGGCATACTTTATGGAACGACAGAGGACGGGGGGGCTGGTCAGGGCGTGCTGTATGGATTTAATCCTAAAACGAACCGGGACAGTGTATATGTTGATTTTAAATTATCTCCTAATAATGGGCCTTATCAACCAAGAGGCGGGCTTATCCGGGCAAGCAATGGCTTGCTTTACGGGATGTCCGACGCGGGCGGAAAACCCGATTCAGGAACTATTTATACGTTTAACACCCATTCGGGTGCTATGAACATGGTTTACCAGTTTAGCGGAATGCACGGGGGCTACCCAAATGCGAATGAATTACTTCAATTATCCAATGGCTTACTTTATGGTGCGACTTGGGGAGGAGGGGATGCAGCAGGAGACGGGGTACTTTTTAGCTTCAACCCTTCAAACAATACCGAAAAAGTATTAGTAACCTTTAATGGCACGGATGGCAGAATCCCGCAAGGCAATCTTGTTCAGGACCCTGATAATGGCTTAATATATGGAACTACAACCTATGGAGGGAGTGCCGGATATGGAGTTCTTTTCAGCTATGATATAACTACCAATACCTACACCAAATTACTTGACTTTACAGGCTCCAATGGAACTTATCCTATAGGCTTAGCTTTGGTAGATACGGCTATTCATACAGGGGTTAATAGTATAAATGTTCCACAAGGCAGTGTAAAGGTATACCCTAATCCTGGCAGGGGGGTGTTTACACTTCAAATCAATAATTACGGAGCTGAAGCTAAGAATGTAATAGAAATATACGATGTGCTTGGGGAGAAAGTGTATGCGGGCAGTGTAAATTCTACAACTACAGAAATAAATTTAAGCAATCAACCGAATGGGATATATCTTTACAGGGTGCTTACCCTAGAGGGTAGCCTTATTGGAGAGGGCAAACTTGTAGTGGAACGGTAAGTTTCCGCCCGTTTTTATTTCCTATATTTACATATTGAAACTGTGCTTAAATGAAGAAGTTATCACTATTTTTATTTTTCATTTTCAGCTTTTCATTTTCTTACTCCCAGTATATATTATATGGAGTAACGGGAGGAGGGGGAGCATATTATGACCCCAATGAGCCCGCTAAGTATGGCACCATATTCAGCTATAACCCCTTAACCAAAAAACAAACCATACTTTTTAGTTTTAACGGGACTAATGGATTTGGACCTGTATCAAAATTACTCTATGTTCCGGATAGCCTAGTATATGGAACGACAGCTCAAGGAGGAGTTAATGGTATGGGAACTGTGTTCAGTTTTAATTTAAAAACCAACACCGAAAATGTGGTAATTAACTACGACAGTACAAATGGTTATACCAACGATGGCGATAATCAGCTTATGCAGGCTAAAAATGGGCTGATTTATGGAACATCATGGCAGGGTGGAAAATATGGTGGAGGGGTAATCTATAATTATGACATCCATACCGGGAAAGACAGTGTACAGTATAATTTAGTAGATACAGTTACAGGTTGGGGGAGCTTTATGGAATTATGGGAGGATACGGCAAGTGGTATCCTATATGGAGTAACCGAAGGCGGAGGTAAGTTTGGGAACGGAGTACTATATGGCTTTAATCCTAAAACCAATAAGGACAGTGTATACGTTAGTTTTAATAATAGTCCTAATGAACCAACCAGCGGGCTTATTAAGGCAAACAATGGCTTGCTTTACGGAACATCCCAAGCAGGTGGAAAAGCCGATTCGGGAGCTATTTATACGTTCAATACTCAAACAGGTAGTGTAAACGTGGTTTACTCGTTTGGCGGAAAGTATGGAGCCTATCCGAACACGAATGAATTGCTTCAATTATCCAATGGCCTACTTTATGGTATGACCTATGGAGGAGGAGATGCAGCGAGAGACGGGGTACTTTTTAGCTTCAACCCTGCAAACAATACCGAAAAAGTATTAGTAACCTTTAATGGTACGGATGGCAGTAATTCCTATGGTTCTCTTGTCCAAGACCCGGATAACGGGTTGCTGTATGGTACTACCTCCAATGGAGGTAGTGCCGGATATGGAGTACTTTTCAGCTATGATATAACTACCAATATCTACACCAAATTACTTGACTTTACAGGCCCCAATGGAGCTTATCCCGTAGGTAGCTTAACGTTGGTAGATACGGCTATTCATTTAGGGGTTAATAGTATACATGCTCCACAAGGCAGTGTAAAGGCATACCCCAACCCGGGCAGGGGGGTATTTACACTTCAAATTAGCAATTACGAACCGGGAACCAGAAACATAATAGAAATATACGATGTGCTTGGGGAAAAGGTGTATGCGGGTAGTGTAAATTCCACAACTACAGAAATAAATTTAAGCAATCAACCGGCAGGGGTATATTTTTACAGGGTGCTTACCCAAGAGGGTAGCCTTGCTGGGGAGGGCAAACTTGGAGTGGAACGTTAGGTTTTCCGCCTCTTTTTTATTACTATATTTACACATCGAAACTGCTCTTAAATGAAGAAGTTATTCCTGTTTTCATTTTTCATTTTCATTTTTTCGCTCTCTTACTCCCAGTATATATTATAGTGGGTTAAGTTGCTGGATATAAAATTCTCACTCCTCCATAATTTCCCAGTACAATTGATTCCTCTACCATTAAAAGGATAGGTGCGGATTCAACATGTACAGTGGTTCAAATCCGCCCGGGACCTCACTTTGGGGTTCATATCGCTTCATAATAAGCCACGGCTGCACCTGTAAATACTGGGCTTCTAACATGGATTCACACCTACTCACATCCGCTCACTTTTGTTTTGGCAGTGTTTTGGCAGCTTAAAAATGTTTTGGCAGTTTCTTTTTGTGGAAATGTGACCTTATACGTATTTTATTGATTATTTGAATATTTCACATTACAAAATGACGTGGAATTAAAAAACCATGTGATCCACACAAAGACTGATTTAGTAGCAGATCTATCAAAAGGGGGCGAGAGTGTGCTAAAAAACTACCTACCGTTGCCCGACCAGAATCCTCATAATAAATCTATTCATTTCCTAACTGGCTTCAGTGCATTTACAGGCATTCTTGCAAGAGCGCAAAAATACAGTAACGATTTCCTATCAGGACAATTCAATATAGTTCATGATATGGAGGAACACAATGGCATTATTTATCGGTCGGCTTTTGAAAGAATGAAAAAACTTAATACTGATGAGTTAGTAGGCGATATTATCTCATTGAAATATGAAACATACAGCATAAACGAGGCAAATAATTTATACTTCCAAGACTCCCAATCAAATATCTACCTTCAGATTGCGGATTTGATTTCTGGTTTCGTAATGCGTTTTTGGAAGGACTATAAGAATGAAGTCCGGGAGAAAATAGACTTATATTCCGCAACAATGAATAAACTTACATTTCCTTATGAGGGAACAGGTACGGGAACACGGTTCTTTACCACAAACGACGACCACATAAGATTTACTACTCCTTTAATCTGATAACAGACTTAAATAAACATCTGAAAACAACCGGCTTTTTTTAATATATTTCTGTGTAATAGTGGTTGATATGGCCGTATAGTCAGTATGGAAGTTGCTTATCCCCAGCTTCATCAAGTTTTTATTCCTATCTTCGCTACATGCAGCAGAAACTAAATTACTGGCATATACAGTTACATCCGGATGAGCGGTTAGATATTGATACAATTAAAGCAATTTTGATTGAAAAGCGGGTCATCGGCATGGATGAATCGTGGAATGACAAAAATGGAAATCCCGTCGATGATCCCAAGTGGTTCAGAGACGATATGAAAATTAGAGACGTGGTGATGGTTAGAGATGGGAGTACCCCGGTGGCATTGGTAAAAGTAATTGATAAAGCTTATGTCGAGTCGAATATAGATGATGATTTTGACTGGTTTCCTTTGCGAAGGGAAATTGAAGTACTGGGATTTTATGGTGATGAGGAGAAAATCCTTCTAAATCATATTTTGAGTGATTATGGTACAAATCATATTCAGGCTCCGGGCACATTAACCTATTGCAATGGTAGCAATGCAACTAATGATTTTATTGTTGAATGGTATAAATTAGCTAATTACAAGAAACTTATGGATAATATAAAGCTTCCAACCGAAAGACAAAACCAAATCAAAGTCCTTTGGGAAAAATTCAAAAGCGAAACCAAACAGGAAGATAAAAACTTCAATGACAGCGAAATTAAAAACGTCCTTACGCAATGGGTGCAATACAAGGATAAAATTATTAACGACACGCTGGCTTTGGATGATTATACCAATATATTTGGCAGTAAAACAGCCACTATGCCCGGTGGGTACTTATGCAACTTTCTGGAGCGAACTACTCGCACCGTTTTGGGTTCTTCCAAACCGGGAACGGCTTTTAATTTTGAAGTAAAGTTGAATAATGATAATGCTACGTATTACATCTTAAAACAAAACAATCAAAATGCCTCAAAGTCAGAAGCAGAGAGCTATTTCAAAGACAACATCAAAGGTTTATTGAGAAGTATTGTATCAGAAACCGATCCTTTGGTGAAAATACAACTGGTGGAAGAGGCGACATATAGTGCTAAACAGATTTTGATGAAAATTGCTGTTTTAGACAATTTAGCCGATTTTCTTTATATCTACTCTACACAATGGCTCGAAGAATTGTACAACGATTTCATTGATGGTGATGCAGAGGGCATCTTTACGAAAAACCATCACGTTTGTTTAGTTGCCAAGAAGCTTTTAAAAGTAAACGAACAAGATAAGGGCGAACTTATTTTGCTTTCGCGTTTTTTATGGAGTTATGTGAATGCAAGAACCATAGCTGATGCAAGCAGCCCCAATGTTATTTTGTACGGTCCTCCAGGTACTGGCAAAACATATTCGGTTATAAACAGCCTGGATTTTGTCTGCCAGGGTGATAGTTCTCGTTACGAAATATTGCAATTTCACCCATCATTTACCTACGAAGATTTTATTGAGGGCATAAAACCAAAAGGTGTTTCAAAAGACGGAAACATTCGCTTTGAATTGGTAAATGGAGTTTTCAAGAACTTCTGTATCAAGGCAAAAAACAATCCCGGTAAGCAGTTTTATTTTGTTGTAGATGAAATTAACCGGGCCAATCTGTCCACAGTATTTGGAGAAACTTTATCAATGTTGGAAAAAGATTATCGCCACGTTAGTAAAAGCAGCAAAAATTTGATTAGAACTCAATATTCTACACTCATTGAAGATTTAATCAAAGAAGATGAAAAACACAAAACCCTTGCCTATATCATTGACAATGGTGAAGTAAAATTTGGTGTGCCCGATAATGTGTTTTTTATAGGTATGATGAACGATGTGGATAAAAGTATTGATGCGTTTGATTTGGCACTCCGAAGACGTTTCAAATGGATTCGAAAAGATTGTGATTATGATGTGATAGAAGAAGAAACCCGATTTAAAAAACGAGAGGAGTTTACCAATATGGGGCAATATGTAAAGGCTTGTGAAAAACTGAACAACTACATTTCTAACGAATTGGGGCTAGGTAAATCTTACGAGTTTGGCCATTCCTTTTTCATGAAGATGAGTGACATTGCCAAACGCAAAGAGATTAGTCAACATAATCTGGAAGCATTGTTCAACTTGTATCTACGCCCAACGTTGAAAGAGTATTTAAGGGCCGTATTTGCTGAAAGTAAACTTGACAGCAAATTGGATGAAGCTTTGAACCGATTTAAGAGACCTATGCAATAAAATGAGAATAAGTATACCTGTCAATCACAATTTTTACGCAGAAGCACCTATCCGGGAGTCGGATTTGGCCGAATCTTTTGGGGTAAAAAAGGCAGGAGATAAGAAGCAATTACAACAATTGTTTTCATCGGTTTATGAACTTAAACTTGGCGCTAAACAACTAAAAAAAATACGAATATTCAACTTCAAACGTAGACGCTTTGAAGAAAACGAAGAACGGCTCATTTTAAAATTGTATTCAACCGAAATACTCGAAAAGGAGAAAGAGTACTTCGTTCAAACAGGTTTGTATGCTGGTGTTTTGTTTTATAAAGGCTGTAAAATCAATATCACCACCAAATACGGGGATGCGTTTCTAAAGCGTATGCTCAATTTTGTAAATGATATTTATGTTGATAACGAACAAATAAAAGCTAAAAGAGACGAGACCGAAAACCAGTTTTTATTCATCATTGCTTATTTGTTTATTCAGTCACTTGAAAAGGCGGCTGTTTTAGGATTGCCACAACAATACAAAAAGCATCAGGAAAGAAGCCATAAAGTAAGGGGTAATATTGATTTTAATGAATATCTAAAAAGAGATATTCCGTTTAAGGGAAAACTAACGAGCAATTTTAGGGAGCGATTGTATGTGCAGGAAATTGTTGATGTGCTCTATTTGTCTTTGCGAAAACTTGAAATACTTTTCGGCAGGGAAATTCATAGCCGTTTGTTGGGGTTGAATCAATTGCTTAAACAGCATTATTCTGGTCGTTATGTAAGTTATGAAACTATTCAGAAAGCAAAAGTTCACCAATCAATAAATAATCCAATGTACAGTGGGTTTAAAAAAGTATTAGACTACGCTGAAATAATTTTACTGGATAAAGGTCTGATACCAGATAATGAAAGTGAACGATTGGCAACTAATGGTTACCTCTTTGATATAGCCGAACTGTATGAATTGTATATTGAGAAATTGCTGAGCAGAGGCTTTCCAGAATGGCTTGTTAATGGTCAGGAAGAAATAAGGATTTATCAACAGCAATTTTATAATCGTTGCATGTTTCCTGACATAGTAATGAGGCACAGAGCAAATGGTAAGGTCGTTGTTTTTGATGCCAAATTTAAAAAAATGGAGATGAAAAATGGCGATGTGGACAGGTCTGATTTGCATCAAATACATTCCTATTCGGGATATTACCGCAATAATTTAATAGCAAGTGGTTTGATTTATCCATTATCAAGACCTAATGAAGTAGTTAAGGCTCATTCAAAATCCATTTACGGAAACAATGAAAATGAGGTCAATTTTATCGTTGATGGCATTTATGTTTCAGAAGCACATTCTATGAAAGAATTGATAAAAAATGAGCAGGCATTCCTAAGTAGGATTGCATCAGTCTTAAATAGTAATTAAGAACAGCATAGGATTATTCAATAAATTACAAATTCATATACACATCCGCAATCTGTTTCTCAGTGATACCTATATAACGTTTTGTGGTAGCAATACTTGAGTGCGAAAATATTTCCATGAGATAAACCAAGGAAACCTCAGATTGGTTATTGCTCTCGTACCTGGAGAAGTTAAAAAAGATAGTAGGTTAAAGTACAAAAAGAAAAGCCCTGCAATTGCAGGGCTTTTTCGGCTGGGGTCCACCTAATTACTTTAAGACACAAAATTAATGATTCTTCTAATTATGATTTCAGAAACTCCAATAATGGCTGAATAAATCTGTCAAAGGCTTCGATGTGTGGCACATGGCCTATTCCGTCAAGTTCAACAAGCTTTGATCCTTTTATCTTTTCATGAGTCAATTTCCCTAATGCAGGGTAATTGCCCGATTTTTTTGCTACTTCTTCACTCACCAGATTCTTACCCATTGCTGTTCTGTCTAACTGTCCAATGATTAACAATGTAGGTGCCTTGATATTTTCAAATTCATAGCACACTGGTTGTGTAAAAATCATTTCATACGTAAGAGCAGAATTCCATGCAATACGGGGATAATCTTTGCTTAGAGTCCATCCTACCGGAATTTCCAGCAATTTATCATAATCGGCTCTCCACGTACCATGAAAATAACTTTCAAGTTCATATTTTTTAAAAGAATTATAATCCTCTTTTAATTCTATTTGATACCATTTATCAACGGACAGGTAAGGTACTTTTACTTTCCAGTCTTCCAGACCAATAGGGTTTTCCAAAATGAATTTCTCTACCATTTCGGGGTACATCAATGTAAACCGGGTTGCAACCATGCCACCCATAGAATGCCCCAACATGCAAACCTTTTTTAATACCCAGCGAATCTAATATTGCTTTTGTATTTTCACTCAACAACTGAAACGAGTACTGAATATGTTCGGGCTTGGATGACTTTCCAAAACCAATCTGATCAGGAATAATAACCCTGTAGCCACTATCAGATAAAACCTTTGCAGTTTCTCCCCAATAGAAACCATTGAAATTTTTTCCATGCAAAAGCATTATTACATGCCCATTTGGATTAACGGGCTTCACATCCATATAAGCCATTTTTAAAACTTCACCCTGAATAGTCAGTGTGATAAAATGCACCGGGTAAGGATATTGGTATTCAGTCAGGTCAGCATCAAGAGGTTTCATAGAGGGTTGTTGTGCTTTAGCAATCGAGTTAATCAATAAAGTGCTCATAACAATTAATTTGATTGGTATATTCATTGGACTATTTTAAAACCACAAAGATTATTGTTTTTTTGTTACTTAGAGGCGGAAAACTAATCAGGATTATTTGAAAGCATTACTGCAAGTGAATCCATGTAATCACGCCAATGAATTATCTTACGGTCTTCAATTGTAATTATGGAACAAAAGCGGTTGTCATAAGCTTTCCCGGTATGGGGAACTATACCATGAACCTCATATTCTAAGATGATAACATTATTTGGGCGTATTGATTTGTACACACGCAGATTATCGGCTGAATGAAGAATGTTGGTATAACCTCCAAACCAATCCATATATGCTTTGCGCCCTTCAATTTTATTGGTGAACCCTGGAAAGTTATATAGAAACTCAAAAATTGCATTTTCTGCTACGGCATCCCAGAAATGCTTTCCGTCTACTTCACCTTTCAGCCCTTCCATAATGATGCTATAAAATGGCTCGGCATTCTTATTAAATGCTGGATGATTTTTTTTCATTTCAAATTATTTAGAGAGATTAAAATTATCGGGAATGATAAAGCGGAGCGAACGCCTCTTTCGCAAAATCAGCCAATTTAGTCTTGCCTAATATTTCAGGTTTATTCCTGTCATAGTCTTCCCACAAGATGCCGTTATCCACAGCCGCACCTAATTCAACGTATAGGTTTGCAATAGCAGGAGGCATAATACCTGACACTGTCATTCCGGCAAAAGTTTGTTCATTAGTAAATTGCACCCATGGCAATTCTGATTTTCCAACAGCACTGCCCAATATCTTTACAATACCTGATACGGACCGTTCCTCACTTGCCACGTAACGATAACTTTTGCCGGTAAAGGATTGTTGCAATTCATAAGCTGCCACTTCTGCGATGTCCCTGGGATGCACCATTACCAGTCTTGCTTCTTTACCGTAATTATTACCCATGATATTCTGCCCCTTTATCAATGGAATGTCAAAGAAAAAATTGATATAGAACATTGCAGCGCGAAGATGTTTCACTGCAACATCCAGTTGATTTAGAATTTGCTCTACATCATGCAGTCCTGCAATTGGGCCGGTACCATTTTCAAGATGGGCACCGATGCTGCTTAGGTTCACTACTCGTTTAACCTTAGATGCTTTGATTGCTGCTGCATAATTGCCGCCAATTCCAGAGACATATTTCCTGTAATCGGTAGCCCCAAAATTGTATGGTACCATAGTATAAACAATATCAGTCCCCTTAAATGAATTAGTAAGAAAGGGTATGTCTGTAAGAGAACCTATGGCCGCTCTTGCACCCAACGCCTCAATTGCGGTTTTCTTGCCGGCATCACTCGTGATAATAGTAACGTCATGCCCGGCACGTATCAGTATTTCTGCGAGGGGTTTACTTATGTTCCCGAGGGAACCTGTTAATGTAATTTTCATAAGATTTATTTTTGGTTATTGTGGCGACAAAGGTATCTTTGTACTTACTTTTATACAAGCACTTACCAAAAAGTATGTACCATGAGAAAAATTAAAGAAGCATCGACAAATAATCAGAATAGAAGGGAAATAATGGAGCAGTGCCCTATATACTACACGCTCGATAAAATTGGCGGACGTTGGAAGCCTTTAATTTTATGGTATTTGCGGGAAGGCGAGAAAAGATACAGTGAACTAAAAAAAGACATTCCTACTATAACGGAGAAAATGCTGATTCAGCATTTAAAGCAATTAGAAGCTGATAACCTGATAAGCCGTAAAGTTAAGGCTATTATGCCGCCACATGTAGAATATAAATTGACCAAACCGGGTAAAGAGATTATACCCGCATTGGATTCTATGGCAACCTGGGGACTAAAAAACAACAAACACTTCCGTACATAAGGAATTAAAATGCAAACCTTACTAATTATGGCCGATTATAAGACGTACCGGTTAATAGAAAAACTGTTCTGAAACAATCTTACCATCCTTTACTCCGAAAACAGCTATTTCTTCCAGCTTCATTCTTGGTTTCCCCTTCAAAGTAATATCACGGCCAAATGCTACGCTAAAGAAGTTACCGCCTACTACCGGCTCGCTGCAATAATCACTGTGAACTGCTTCTATCATTTCCATGCGTGCTTTACCTTTCGCCTTTACCGCATCAAGCCCTATGGTAACTATTGGAATACCCATTGAAGCCGCATGTTCAGGTTCTCTGTTTACAATATCCTTCCCATATAGTTCTTCTTGAATTTCAGCTCTTTTATTTTGCTTTATCAATTCATAATAGCGATTGGCTACTTCTTGTGTTGTCATAATTGTCTGTTTTGTGTTGATGATTAAATAATATTCCTGGGTTTTCATTAAGAAAATTTCTTGATAGCCTCGGGGCTTACCGGTGTAAAGAAGTTAATTAAATTACCGTCCGGGTCACGAAATAGTAATGAACGATTCCCCCAGGGCATCGTTGTCGGCTTTTGAACAATCTCGCTGGTTAACTCTTTAATCCTTTCATAGTCCTTGTCTACATTCTCGACTATAAATTCTATAATCACGCTTTTGTTATTAGCTGGCTGCGCAACCCCTTCTCCAAAGAAGGCTAATGTTCGAGTGCTCCCTATCGCCAAAGTAAAGGAACTCACAACAATCTCTGCAAAATCCTCCGTAGACCACTTAGCCGGAAAACCCGTAGACTTTTCGTGAAATTGAACTAAACGTTTGATGTCATCGGTGATAATTCTTACTGATACTGCTTTCATATTGTTATGTGTTTATGTTTAACAATACAAAAGTAAAATGGTATTATGACAGCAGTATGTCAGGGGTGCTGAAATTCTTTTCGCCTCATATCCAAGTATTCTTCCAAAGTCATTTTATGTGGCGCAAAGCTTTGTTCAAGTTGGGTAATTTTTTGTATTCTGTCTAAGCGGAACATCCTAAAGTCTTTTCTTAACCTGCAATATGCAATAAGTGTCCAGCTTTCTTTCATGCTATAATACAATGCAAAAGGTTCTATATCCCGCTCCGTCTTTTCGTCTTTGTTCATAGAATGATAAGTAATACGCAACACTTTAAAAGTGGTCAGCGCTTTCTGGAGTAAAGTAACTGAACTACTCGTGTTTATATTCTGCAGGTCCGGACTGATACCTATTCTATTTGATAATAGTTCGACTTTCTCTTTTGTTGAATACAACAATACGGCCTTTATTTTATTTATTGCCATTGCATATTCTTTAACGAGAGAACTGTCCCTGTTTTTCAATACCAATTGCTCAGCAGTAACTAAAGCATTTGCTTCACTTTCAGTAAACATTACAGGAGGAATCCTGTATCCTTCCATTAGTGAGTATCCTTTCCCGTCTTCACTTAATATAGGAACTCCCGCTTGCTCTAATGCCTTAACATCCCTGTAAATAGTCCTGACACTTACACCAAACTTTTCTGCAAGAAATGTGGATGTCAAAATCCTTTTGGTTTGCAATTCAGTTAAAATTGCGACCAGCCGTGAAATTCTCTTTATGTCGTTATCTTTCATCTTGCAGTATTTCACAAAAATATGTACTTTATTGCATCCTCCATTATTGGAGAAGTTAATAAGGATAGTAGGATAACGTTAAAGCATTAGTCCTTGGTCAAAGTTGATAAAGGTTAATGCCCACAGAATAATGGATAATAATAGATTATCCTTCATTCAAATGCAAGATAATAGCCATACTCAATTAAGGATCAATACAATTGTTCCGCTAATAATCAATAGGGCTCCAACAGCGGTTTTAATTGTCAGCACCTCCTTTAGAAATAAAACTGACAGGATAATAGCGAGTGCGACACTTAACTTATCTACCGGGGCGACTTGCGAAACTTTTCCTACTTGTAATGCTCTAAAATAAAATATCCAGGATAATCCTGTTGCAATGCCTGAAAGGCAAATAAATATTATGCTGTATTTTGTGAGTGAAGTGTACAGAAGTAAACCTTAAAGTATTGGAATGGATGAAAGAAATTGCTACAAGTATATCAAAAGCTTTTGTTCTTACAATTGATTATGGATACAGTTCCGGGGAATTATATAGTCAGAATAGAAGGAATGGTACATTGGTATGTTATAATAAACATACTGTAAATGATATCCCATATTACAATATAGGTAAACAGGATATTACATCTCATGTGAATTTTTCAGCTATTTATCATTGGGGTATGAAATACGGATTGGACTATTGCGGATTTACAAACCAGGTTCATTTTTTGCTTTCCCTCGGACTCAATGAATATTTAAGAAACATGGAAGAAAGCACCCCCGGTAAGCTGAGCAAACATGAAAAAGTATTTTTTATGAATACCTTTATGAGGGATATGGGAAATAAATTAAAAGTTCTTATCCAACAAAAAGGGGTGGGTGCGCAAAAATTATCGGGGATGAAACTTTCTCTGAATAATCTTTAACTAACACCATATATTTATTGACAAGGCTTTCTGAAGATTAAGAAATTTGTTACCTTACATAGCCTTTTTACCCAGGGTAAGTCAATTCTACTATTCTCTTAAAATCGTTGATGACTTGGTTAGATATTTTGAATGTCTCCGCTACAAATAGTAATGGTATTCAATTACTTATACTATTATATTGACAAATTCAATGACTAAAAAAGGGTTTCACGCTTAGCTTGGGGGCATGTTCAGGAGGAGTTTCGGAAGATGCAATGCGGTTCCCATTATCATCATAGTAATAATACACCTGGGCATTTGCACGGATGTAAAATGCAACTAAAAATAGCAATGTAATTACAGTGCTTGTTTGTTTGGATTTTTGAAGTTTCATACTTAGTATTTTATAGTTTTCATGTGTCTTTCAGACTTACCCATTTTAATTTCCCCTCAGGTGATACTTTGGAACACTACCGGTTATTGTCCTTGATATGATAAAGCTCGTTTGTATAATTCATCAGCTATGCCTTGTAATGTCGCTATCTGTGTAGTGTTAGGCATATTTCCCCCCGGCTGTCTCTTGTTTGTGTATATAAAAAGGCTAATAATAAATATTTTCCGTTATGGATTTACTGAAATTTTTCGGATTAACACAGTTGGCGTTGCTTGTCAGAGTAAATGTTATGGTATGAAGACCCGACGGAAGGGACACTGGGTATGATAGGGAATAACCGTATTGAACCTCGGATGGTGATATAGTATTAACAGTACAAGGGATTGTAGGTTTTTTTCCGTCTATCGTAAAATTTGTTACTGTAGCTCCCGGAGTGCTGTAATAAGCGGTAAATGTATATGTTAAGTTTCGTGATAGCTTTCCTGGAAGTGTAGTAAACATTTCTAAACGAACGTGCCAGGCTATGGTATCTTGAAATGCACCAATGTCATTTCTCCCGTTGCGGCTGTTTCCTGAAAAATCTATGGATGGGGGTGAAATAGCGTTTGTAACAGGAACAGTGGCTCCTGTCTTATTGGTAAAAGTGGGCGTGGTGGTGGTACCGGCGCCTATGGCCGGCGAGCTGCAACCGGGCATCAGTGAAATACAATTATCAGGAGCACCCCAGTTATTGGTGGAACCTGCGAGATTTTGAATAGCAGTAGCTGGGTAGGAAATTGGGTTTAAAGGAGCGTTCGCAAAAATCTGATTAAGATAATCAGCCCCGCCAGATAAATTACCATTGGGAAAGGGCTTAATTGTATACTCTAAAATATTATTATATAGATTACACGTGCCTGTATTTTGAATGGGCGGAATGGTTGGATTGGAAGGATTGGGATATATATCATCGGGTGTAGTAATACCATTTTCATTATCATAAAATGTATTATTGACAATATTTACAGTTTGCTTATTTGCTATAGATATTGCACCTCCTGCAAAAGTATTGGATAAAGCTTCGTTAGCATAAAAGGTACAATTATAGATATTCAAATTAGAGCCCGCATTACCAATAGCCCCCCCTGTTTGCGCTTGATTACCGCAGAAAATACAATTTACTATTGAATCTCCGGCATTTGTAGCACCGCTGAAATAAATTGCGCCCCCTTCAGTATTGGGAGTTACATTGTTTGCAATAGTACTTGAATTGAGGATAAAAGCACAATTTACAAATTGGTGTTTGGTAGAACCTGCACTAATATAAATGGCAGCACCGTTGCCGGGGATAGATTCATATAAGCCTTTAGGGTAGGTAAGACCCGCTGGACACAATAGAGTGTTGGGAATGGAAACACCGGTATCTTGAATGAAATAACACCCGCTGTCTTTCATATTACCTTTACAATAAATAGCTCCTCCGAGTGTTGCCTTATTATTTTCAAAAACTGAATTTAGTATAACAGCAGTCATAGACGGGCCTATATAAATAGCACCTCCGTTAACATATACAAGATATAAAATAGCACTTCCTGCATTAGCACCTGTAATCGCATTGGAGGATACATTATTATTTTCGAAAATACAATTCTCCACGGTATCATTTTTCTCAATAACATTGTTGGGCGAAGCTATAACCATTGCACCTGATGTTGTATTTGACGTTGCACTGCTTGTATTAGTATTTTTTTGACCTTGCAGGGTAAAACCATTAATAACATTACCCTCCCCTTGAATAGTAATAATATTAGACCCGCGAGCATTGGAAGCACTAAGTGTTGTGGTGCAGGCAAAAGTATTGCCTGAGCATTTTCTGCCTGCTATAGATTTTTCATTACCGGAAAAGCCACCGTACAATTTTACTCCGCTCGGAATAGAAAATGTGGTATAACCCAAAGCCGCATTTGATGTTGGCGTATAAATAGCTCCTGCTGCTCCGCCTGTTGCAACCCATATTTGAACATTAGGGCCAATTCCTGGAGCATTAAGAAGTGCTTGGGTTAATGTAGTCGCGTTAGACCATGAATTTTGCCCCGTATTCGTTTTTTTACCTGTTGGGGTAACATATAATATGGTCTGGCAGTCTGCTGCTTCAGGCGCTAACAGAACACAACTAAACAGTAACATAATTGAATATGTGTAATTTTTAAAGAATTGTAAAAATTTATTCATGATTCACTTAAAATTTATTGGTGTTATTCTAATATAAATTACGTACAAACATACTGATAAAATGTAAACTAACAGTTACACAAAAAGATGCATTTATTGGCACAATATGTCAATTATTTGTATTTGTTGGAAGAAGGGAGAAAAGGTAATACTACAAAAGAATAAATTAATTATGGTAATTATGTATTTGGCAAACCCAAAGGTAAAAATTCCATACAAGATAAGTTTTAGCCAAATTTATATTTAGCCAGTAGAAACATTACTTGAATTGCTTCGGTTGCATCTTTTTCTAATAACTCAGCTGGCTGTATAATTGTTTGTTTATCCCAAGATTAAATTCAACATTTTTGAAACCTCTAAATTTTTGTATCTCAATTTTTTTGATTATCATAAAATTAAGTATTAATAAAGAAGGTTAGTATTCATGTATATGGGGTTGAGGGCTACCTGACTAAAGTTGGTCGGGACGCTCTTGGAACAATTAGTTAATTATTATAAAAAATATAATCTTTTTCATAAGTAAATATATTTTATTTATTTTACCTAGTCTAAGTAATAGACACCTCCTCCCGGGTTCATTAATGGGTATCTCTGATCTCTGGCATCTCCCGCCACAAATAAGTTTTTTCCATCGCTCCAGGCATAGCTACCGTCATTCTCAATATCAACGCCATAATAGGTAGCCCATTTGCGCACCCCTGTTGTATCGAATTGTAAAATAAATACATCCGTCCCCCGGCGCCTAATGTGTCTTGAAAAAATCCGCATGTGGGCTTAAGTGTTGGGAAATCAGTTGAAGTGGTTACACCCTGTACCCAAACACTGCTGCCATCGCTTTGTATAGTAGAGTAAGAAATTTGTTACCTTACATAGCCTTTTTATCCAGGGTAAGTCAATTCTACTATTCTCTTAAAATCGTTGATGACTTGGTTAGATATTTTGAATGTCTCCGCTATTTTAGACCCATTGAACCGACAAAACTTTTTAGAATATCATTTAATAAATTCATTCCAACTCAAAAAGGAGATGGCAGGTTAGAAAAAATTTCTGATTTACTTGGTCCACCTGAAAATAAATCAACATATGGAAGATGTAACTTCCCAGGAGAAAGTGTCTTTTATAGTTCATTATTTATTAAAACAGCAATCTTGGAAACAAAACCTGTAAAAAACGATTTTATAACTCTTACAGAATGGCATTTAAAACCTGGCAAATCATTACTTGGAACTTGCATTTTCCATCATCCAGATGTTGTAAGCGCTAATAAGGAATCCAAAGAAGCATATGACGGTTATCTACTTGAGATGGAAAAAACCGACCCAATACTAGCCCAAATTGTCGATTCGATACTTAAATTCCTAACTGAAGAATATATAAAACCTGTGCAAAAGGATAAACCGAGAGAATACTTGTTTAGTGCCCATTTTTCGTCAGTACTTTTAAAATCAAAAAGTCCAGAAGGGCAAAGAATAGAGGCTATCATGTATCCAAGTGTACAAAATAAATATGAAGTTACTAACATAGCAATAGTAAATTCAATAGTATTAGACCGTTTTGATTTAATCTCAGTAAGAGCAACTACTGTTATTGAAACGTTGTATGGTAAACCTCCGCCAGCAAACGTCGGCATTTTAAACGTGCAGGACCTGTATGACCCGATTACGAATTTTGATATACCCAATAACAAGATTATCTATGATAATAGTGCGGAGTTTCACAAATTGGTTCAAAATCATATAGCTCAACAAAAAGCTAAAAACGGGTAAGTTCTATATTGAAATTTTTCCATTTAAGCACGTGGCTCAACTGAAACAAAACTGCCGACGTGTCTCAACTGCGTAGTCACCATGGAAAATTAGCTCTTATTTGGTACAAAGTTTCCGATAGTCAATCAGAATTATCTTACCAATGTTACACTATGCATCTTATCTCCATTTTCTAAAGACCCTTGTGCTGCCTCTGCAGCTCTTTTTCGCATTTGGTTTTCGAAAGAAGCAATAGCAGTTTGTATATCACTGAAATTTTCGTTGTACAAACAATCGCTTAATTCTAATGCATCGAGCATCGCCATATTTACACCCTCGCCTGCAAAGGGTGGCATTAGATGCGCCGCATCGCCCAGCATGGTAAGGTTGGGCAAAGCCTGCCATGTTTGGTCTAAGGGCATGCTATAAATCGGGATGGGAATAAAAGTGGTTTCGGCATTTTCAAACAGCTCGAGCCACATATTGTCCCATTCTGCAAAATCGCTTCTAAACCACGCAAGCACTTGTTCTTTATCAGAAAAATCTACATTTCTCAGCCGACTTTCATCTACTTTATAGGAGACGTAAAAAGCCAAATCTCCATCGCCTTTGGCGGCTACGGTAAAACATTTTCCGCCACCAAAAGCCATTATTTTTCCACCTTTCAAAAGGTTATGAATTTTTGGAACTGTTGTTTCAGAATTATATACCCCTTCTACGCTCAATACACCGGACACGCCCGAATAAAAAGGTTTTATACCTGTAATGTACGGACGAATTTTAGAATTAGCTCCATCAGCACCGATAACAATATCTGCATAAGCCGAAGCTTTGTTTTTAAAATGCAACAGCCAGCCACCGCCTTCTTTCTCCATTGAAACAAATTGGCTATCCCACATAACCGTATTGGGTTGCAACGATTCGAGCAGCATTTTCCTTAGCGGGCCTCTGTCAATTTCGGGGCGGAAATGTTCGCTCCCAAAATCTTCTTCCGGCTTTTCTTCATGGTCAGAAAAAAATATTTCTGCCTTTTCATTAACAATAATCAGTTTATCTGCACCCGGACGATACTTCTTTTTAAACTCATCTAACAAATGTGCCTGGCGCAATGCCTTCAAGCCGGACTCTTCATGCAAGTCAAGTGTTGTGCCCTGCACCCGTGCATCTTTATTAAAATCTCGTTCATACACTTTTACATTTGCGCCTTTCATTTGTAAAAGCCGTGCAAGAGTTAAGCCACCCGGCCCTCCACCTACAATAGCTATTTTTTTATTATTTATTGTATTCATTGCTGCTGTTTATCTCATGATAGGGTGGTTATGGATACTGCTAGAACCAAATAAAATCATATAACTTCTCTCCACCATTTGTTTGTTGGGTAGTCCTTACCTATTATCACAGGTTCGCCAAGCATGGGTGTAGTCATATTTACTTTAAGTTCTTCCGCTTTCTTAATCACACGTTCAATGGGCTCGTTCCACGGATGCAGAGCTAAGGAGAACTTGCCCCAGTGCACAGGCAACAGTACCCTTGCTTTTAAATCTATGCCAGCCTGAACGGTTTCTTCCGGCATCATGTGGATATTTTTCCACGCCTCATTATATTGCCCTGATTCCAGGATGGCAAGGTCAAACGCGCCATATTGTTCGCCTATTTCTTTAAAATGTTTGTCATATCCGCTATCAGCGCCTATGTAGATGGAATGATTTTTGGTTTTAAGTATGAATGAAGCCCATAATGTTTTTGCACGTTTAAATCCACGTCCTGAAAAGTGCCTGGCTGTTTTTGAAATAAATGTTATTCCTGGTATTATCTCTGTCTTATCATTCCAATCAAGCTCAGTAACCTTATCCATATTAAGGCCCCAGTACTCAAGATGCGAAGCCACACCCAGCGAGGTTACAATATATTTTGGATTTAATTTTGAAACTGTTTTATAGTCTAAGTGGTCATAATGGTCGTGTGTGATAAGGAGAATATCTATCGGTGGCATATCATCTACCGTGTACACATTGGTTCCATCAAAGCTTTTTGCCGACTTGAATTTAAACGGAGCAGCATATCCGCTAAATACCGGATCAACCAGGATATGTTTTCCTTCTATTTTTAAAATATAGGATGAATGCCCGAACCAAACCAGCACAGGGTTTCCGCCAGGCAAGTTTTTCAAATCTGTTTTTATGGATGGTAGCGGGCCGGGAGGTAATGTATTTTTAGGCTTCTTTAGAAATTTTTTGAATGTTTTTAAGAAATCTCCTTTTTCAACCATCACGGGGCTGGGACTTATATTTTGAAAAATTCCTTCTCTATAATTAAAAGATTTTTCAATCTTTCGTAATCTTTCTCCCCTTGGGTTTTTACCCATTGCTTTTATTATCCCCATATTTAACTCAGTATAAATTAATAGGACGGGGATTTGATAGAACTATTTTAATAAATTTGGGACTCGCGGGGCTTGTGGGACCCGTAACCGCGAAGCTGCACCTGTCCGAACGGTTCAGCCGGGCGGGCTTCGGAGGTGACAAAAAAATAATTTTTACTTATTAAGCAAAGCTTAAAAGGATAATTACCCACAAAGTAGAACTCAGGGGTGCAAGGGATTTAACCCCTACTATAAAATGATACTACTGTAAGTGAATGTGTCTATTCCCCTACTAATTCCTTCAGGGCCCTTACAGCACAAAATGGAATAACCGTCATTGCCACAGCAAGTACAGCTTTTTCCATCCGGAATTCAGGATGCTGCATTACTATACACCCACCAACTATTGCCCCAATAATTGGCAAAACATAAAGAATTCGTATAAATGTTTTCATAGTTTATTAAGTTTAATTTTTCCCAAATATATAAATTTAAATAGTAAGTAAACTTTATTTATCCGGGTAATATTATTTATTCTACCTGCTTTATTTGCTGGTTCTCGGGCAACCAGCTTACATTAATAATACATATTAGAAACTACTCATTTTCAATGAATTTATTACACAAATAAGGGGGAATACTCCACTATTTATTTTATTTCTATAGCTTTGTGTGTAATTTTCGGCTATTTTGCGGTATATAACATTGAAATACTAACCATTAAACCATTTTGATATCTATGAATTTTTTAAACCTTTACTCAAAACCGGCATTTATTGTCTCGTTAGCGAGTATTCTTAGTTTCTCCTTTATATGTAATAGTTATGCTCAAAGCCCTGTTCTGTACGGGATGACACAAAATGGTGGCAGTAGCGGGCACGGAGCCATTATCAGCTTTAACACATTTAATAATACGGAAGATACTGTATGGAGTTTTGGAAGAGGAAAAGATGGGCAGAACCCCCAGGGAAACCTTGTTCCCAATCCTAACAATGGGTTGTTTTATGGAATGACAACGGACGGTGGCAGTAAAAGTGTGGGAGCCATTATTGCGTTTAATCCTCTTACGAATACAGAAGATACTGTTTGGAGTTTTGGAAGAGGCAAAGATGGACAGTTTCCCACTGGAAGCCTTGTTTATGATGCTAATAACGGGTTGTTTTATGGAATGACATCAGCCGGTGGAAGTTTAGGGCATGGAACCATTATCAAATTCAATCCTGCCAATAATACGGAAGATACCGTTTGGAGCTTTGGAAGAGGAAAAGATGGGCAGAACCCCCAGGGCCCACTTGTTTATTTTGCTGCTAACGGATCATTTTACGGGTTGACTGCAAATGGCGGGGTTAATTTTGCTGGAGCTATTATCAAATTCAATCCTACCAATAATACCGAAGATACTGTTTGGAGCTTTGGAAGAGGCAAGGATGGACAAAATCCGCAAGGTTATCTTGTTTATGATGCAACTAATGGGCTGTTCTATGGAATGACCAGTGCCGGGGGAACCCAGGGCGATGGTGCTATTATTAAATTCAATCCAATAACTAATAAGGACAGTGTAGTGTGGAACTTAGGAACCGGAACAGATGGACAGTCTCCCCGTGGCTCTCTTACTTATTACACAGGCAAAGGATTGTTTTACGGAATGACCGCCGGTGGAGGCACTCATAGTTCGGGGACTATTATTAGTCTTAATCCTGTTAATAATGCAGAAAGTGTGGTGTGGAATTTGGGAAGTGGAACAGATGGGAAATATCCTGATGGAAACCTTATTTTCGATGCAACTAATGGGCTGTTCTATGGAATGACTTCCGGCGGTGGTAGCAGCAGCGATGGGACCATTATTACATTAAACCCATCAAACAATACAGAAAGTGTAGTATGGAATTTGGGAAGCGGAAAAGATGGACAGGTGCCTAATGGGGATCTTTTGCTTCATGTTCCCTGTAGCCTAACAGCTGCTTCTGCAACCACTACTCAAGAGGTACTTTGCTATGGCACCAGCACAGGAAGTGCACAGGCAAGTGTTACGGGCGGAGTATCTCCCTTTACTTACTCCTGGTCAAATGGCACAAGCACTGCTTCGACAAACAACCCCGGCAATGGATTATCTGCAGGAAGCTACACAGTGACTGTACATGATGCAAACGGATGTACTGTAACAGCCTCTGCAACCATTACCCAGGCGGCGGCTATAGTTGTTACCATTGATACCGTAACTACTAATAAAAATGTGGATAGCTGCAACTGGGTCCTTTCAGCAAAGCCCAATGGAGGAACATCTCCTTATAATTATTCCTGGAGCCCGGGAGGACAAACGACAAGCACTATAAAAGGCCTTTGCGATGGAAATTATTGCTGTACGGTAACTGATAAAAATGGCTGCCAAAATAATAACTGCGCATTTGTAGTTACGGAAATACAAAATATAAATAATTCTTCCTCTATCCAAATTTATCCTGACCCGAACCAGGGTCATTTTACAGTTGCAGGTGCAACCCCGGGGCAAGTGATAGAACTTTACAATTATATGGGGGAAAAAGTGATGAGCATTAATGCCACAAAAACGGTAACCCAGGTTGATATATCAACCCAATCAAGTGGGATATACTTACTAAGAATACTAAACAAGAGTGGAACCATAGTAGGAGAAAAGAAACTGGTAAAGACCAACTAAATTAAATTCCCGGTATATATTTCAATGCCTCAATCAAAACTGGATTGGGGCATTTATTTTTTTAAAACTTAACGCGGATGTTGTATATTGTATTTTCGAATATATCAGAATTATCCGTGCATTCGAGAATAAAACCATCATTTGAATAATACACTACCTTGAAGGTAGAATTGTCAAAGCTGTCAACATGGGCGTCCATCATAATAAACCCATTACTGTTATATACCCTGTTTATAATAACCTGCCCTGTATCAGCTATTTTTACAAGGTCATAATCATCTGTCGATAATCTATCCACATCGTATTTCATCAGTTTATATTTCATTTTATTATTCATCAGTGCCGTAAAGCCATCGAAACTTGGCAATCTGTTTGAGTAAGCTACTCCCGACATATTAGTAGCCGTTGCCGAGCCGTAGAAATTAGTTGAAGTTGCTTCCTGGGTAATATAAACTACATTAGCACCCATCATTGCCGCCTGTATTTTCATTTTAAGAACCCCTCTCTCCCTTACTTTTTCCATATTGGCATAAATAGTAGTCCCCCTGGCTTTGGCTCCCACATCACCAATTTTATAAAGCCCCTGAACTTCCGATTCTACCTGCGATAATGAAACATCTTCATAGTCGTCTGCACTATTTATAGTTTTATAAGAAGTTGCCTCTGCAAAAATCTGCACGCGGCCCGATTTAAAAACTATTTTTTGAATAGTGGTTTTATAAACAGAATTAAGCAGGTCTTCATTGGGATATGAAAACTGTACTGCATCCGGAGTAATCTCTTTAATGGTACATGCAAAGTGCTCGTCATTGGAATAAATGGTGTCATATACTGTTTGAGAAAAGGCATAGGATGAACAGCAAAAGAGAAACAGTGCACAGAATACCTTTTTCATGAGTATCTTATTCGTTTAATTAATATGGATAGTCTTTGAAGCTTTGGACATCTTTATCAAAAATTTGGCTTCCAAAAGATAGGAGTTAAAACTTCCATAGTTTCCATTACCATAGAGGTAAAATTTTGACGTTCCAAAACTTACCACATCTTTTGAGCCTTCACCCGCATTGGCAATTCCAACATCGGAAGACGCTTCCACAATAAGCGATAGTTTATTTGTAAATGGAATTAATATTCCGGCACCTCCATGTATCGCCATCGTTAATTTGGCCGGATTTTGGGGTGTGGCATTTACTGCTGTTGAGTTTAAATTAGTGGAGTTATATGTGTACCAAAATGTGTTGGGCATTTGTGTAAGGTCATATTGCGTTTGGGCAACAGTGCCCGAAATTTGAGAACTCATTAAATAATTTATTATTAATCCCGCTTCAGCGTAAAATCCCAACCTATTTTCCTGGCTGCTAATATACCGGCACAACAATGGAATTTGTGCATAGGTAAATGAATAATTTACGGTAGCATTATATCCTGCAGTAACTACGGTATCGTTCGCTGTGGGACGACTTTTGGTAATAATATCATTATAAGCATAGCTGGCTACAACATTAGAATACGTATACCCGAATTTATACTGCTGAATCTGCAATCCGGCGGAAATGCCAATACCAGAGGCAAACATATAAGTTAGTCCTACCCCAAATTTAAAATTACTGCTCATATTAAGCGGAAGGGAAGTGGAAGAATGAGGTCCACCCTCTCCAAATCCAAGATAGGGGTCCACATATAATCCATTTCGCAAGACGAATATCGTATCGAGAGGTTTAGGTGGACTTTGGAGTAATTGAAATTGTCCATTCTTTCCATTATTTGATCCAAAATGAACCGGAAGATTATATTGTACATTAACAGCTTTCCCATTTTTCATTCCGGGATTCCAGGGTGGCATAGCTCTTACCATACGAACAGCTTCACTATCCACACCAGGAGAAATTCCGGACAACACTGACACATCTTTTATTTCGCCAACCCGGGTAATTACAAAGGTAACATTAACAGTACCCTGAACAGTATTATCAACTGCAGCTTTAGGTTGCTTAATATGGTCTCTTATATAATTGTCCAAGTTGCCCGGAAAAGTAGGCATCTGGGGAACCAGCATATAAATACGGTTATCAGCAGTAGTATCATTTTGGGCAGAGGTATAAAGGGGCAAAACAAAAAGAAAAAAGACAGCGGCCCATGCCCGGTGATTAGGGGTGAGTATTTTAAAGGTTCTTTTTATTTTCAGGATTATCATAGTTTAAAAGCTATAGATAAGTAAAAGAGCCCTGGTTAGCCTGCATATCATTATTAGTTGTTGTATCCTCGGCACTTAAACTAAATGTCCCGAAATATTTACCCTTCGCTGAAATGGAGTCGATTCTTAAATCTCCCAACCCCCACCTTTTATTTACGACGTAAGTAGATGAACCATTAACCAAAGTAGCGGTATAATCCGGATCAAAGGAAGTGCCAAGTGTATAATCTCCGGGGCCGCTTGAACTCGGAAAAGTTATAGTAATTGTATAGTATTTAGAAACCCCTGTAAGAGTTGTATTGCTGCCAGATGTACTTTTACCGGGTGTAAACGAGGTTGCAGTTTGACTATTGTTTACTCTCGCTGAAAAAGTGGAAGTGGTGTCAGGGGCAGTCGTAACAGTTGTTACATGTGTTATGCCGGATGGAGGCGTGCTGTATGGAGCCGGGTCTGCTTTTTGGCATGAATAAAAAAGAACCAAGCCAAAAATACTTGCCAGAGTAATAAAGGGGAAATGTTTTAAAAAAGTACTCATTGACATAAGTAATACATACAATGACCCGACAAATGTAAATATTCTTTAGAAATAACCACAAAATATTGTCTTGCGTATTAATATCCTCCCATTTCAGAAGCCAAAAAGGTCTTCCTGTTTCAGATAAATGATTTTTCCATATTTCCGCAGAATACTCAAATCCATAAGTTGGGCATTACCCACTATTACAATGTTGCATAGCTGGCCGGCAATATATTTAGTATGAAAGTCCTTTATGTCATCAAATGTCAAATTTGGGACTGTTTCGAAAACATCTTTATTGATATCATACTCTATTCCCAGTTTGCCTGCTTTCAAATAACCGGTTAAAAAGTCTCCACGGTTTACACGTTCGGAACATATACTTTTCATTACTGCATCTTTGCTTGCAAGCAACAATTGAGGATTATACGTAAGGGTATCATTTAGCAATTGCATGGCAACATTAATAGCAGAAGGCAGTTTATCCGCCTGTGTATAGAACATTGTATAATTATACCCGGTATCACTAGATTCCGTAGGTTGTATATAAGTAGAACTCACAGAATATGCAAGAGCCTTAGATTCTCTTAAAGTTTGCCAAAAAGGAGATTCTAATGACCCGCTGAAGTATTGGTTATAAAGGGAAATTACGGGTTGCATCTTAAGGCTATACTTTATTCCAGGCTGATAAATAAGTACCTGTGCCTGGCGTATGTCTGTATTATATATGTATACATTATTAGTTACCGGCCAGCTTTTAAATGTAGCCGGCTTGGCAGGTTGTATAATATCTGGCGGCAACCTGTGATATTGCTGCAAACTGGCAATCAAGTGGGGGCCGTCCATAGGCCCATAGTAGGTTATGGTGTGAGGACGTGTGCGGATTTTGCGGATAATATTCTGAATTCTTCCCGGCTCCAATCCTTTAATTTGCTCATCGGACAGTACATAGGTAAATGGAGAAGATGCCCCGTAAAGTGCATACATGGTAAAAGAATAAAATATGCTGTTCCAATCCTTTTTTGAATAATCTCTTCCTTCCACCATGCTTTTAGTTACCTTGTCCCAGCCCTGCTTACCAACCATAATATCGTTAAACATAGATTCCATTAGGTTAAAAGCCTGGATAAAGTTTTTAGACAGTCCTTTTAACTCCACCGTTGTTGTTGTATAATCAACCCGGTAAGTTAAACTGCATCCCATGCGGAAAAACTCCTGCTTAATTTGATAGGAGCTGAAATAGGACGTAGAGCCATAATAAAAGTATTGTAATGCATATTTGATATTACGATTATTACTGTTCCCTAAATCAAAAATATACGACAGGTCAAAAATGCTATCCTCCGTATTCTTAACACAGTACAGGTCAATGCCCTGTTGAAGCTCATATTGCTTGACCTTATGGGCATAGTCTGCAAAAACAGGTTGCAGGGGTTGTGGTTTTTCATCCTCAATTTTTTTCAGAAAATCCGATTCGGAATTGGTATTTATCTGCACCGGGGTAATAGGTGGTTTTTTTATCCTCTCTACCTGTTCTTCCGGCCCTCTCTTTTTATAAACAATTACATAATTATTTTTAAAGTTATTTTTTGCAAATTTTATTATATCATCTTTCGTAATTTTTGAAATGCGGTTTATCCTATTTATCGAACTGCTCCAACTTTCATCCGTTGCAAAAGCTTCAACAAATCTTTTTCCCCTTTCCATGTTCGAATGAAAATCATTCATCTCATCCACTCTCATATTATTCACGGCGCCCTCTACCAGCCACTGGGGAAAATTACCTGTAGTAAGTTTTTGAATCTCTTTAAGAAGGCTGTCTTTCACTTGCTCAAGAGTTTGATCGTCTTTAGGGTTTGCAGATAAAAACAGAACCGAGTGGTCTTTCAGAATTTTCACATTTGCTCTTGCATCATCAAGCTTGCCCGCCATATCCTGTTCCAGCAAACCTGTTTTTCCATTGTATAATAGTTTTTGAATTAATCTTACCATATCTGTTTCCTCTGTAACAGCACCTCCAAAGCCATACCCAATTTCCACTGACCGGGTATGTTGGTCAACAACTGTTTTAACAACCGGCTTTGTAATGGAATCTTCCCTCGGACAGATGAAAGAGGGGACGGCATGGGACAGGTAGCTGCCAAACCATGCATTTACTTTTTGAATAGCTTCATCAGGGTCAACATCCCCGCATAAGGTAATTACCATATTGTTAGGAACATAATATTTGTGGAAATAGCTGATAATATCTTTCAAAGACGGATTCTTTAAATCATGTATCGTGCCAATGGTAGTATGTGTACCATACGGATGCCCGGGGAACAAACCATTCATAAGAGCTTCGTATGTGAGGTCGGAACCATTATCCATGCGCATATTTTTTTCTTCATACACTACCTCCAATTCCGTATGAAACAAGCGCATTACAGGATTTTTAAAACGGTCAGATTCAATTTGCAGCCAGGCATCTAACTCATTCGACGGAATATTTTCCTGGAAAATAGTTTTATCTTCCGAGGTTTCGGCATTAGTGCCTTCTGAACCGATAAAGTTCATCATCTTATTATATTCATTGGGTATGGCATATGTTGATGCGGCATATGATACGCTATCAATTTGCCTATAAATACGTTCCCTTTTATGCTCATCGGTAGTATGCCGGTATAGTTCAAAGAGATTTTCTATTTTATCTAAAAGAGGTTTTTCTTTTGCATAATCAGAAGTGCCATAGTGTGTCGTTCCTTTAAAAAGCATATGCTCCAAATAATGGGCAAGCCCCGTAGCATCGGACGGGTCATATTTACTACCTGCTTTTACCGCTATAAGAGTCTGTATCTTCGGTTCAGCGTTATTAACGCTTATAAATACCGTAAGCCCATTGGCAAGATGATAAACACGCCCATGTAAAGGGTCTCCCGGCACAGTATCATAAGGAAACTCATTATTATTCGTCCCCCATGCAACGCCGCAAAACAGGGTTAGCAAACCGAATAGAAAGTATTTTTTTATCATTCCGAGGGACATGAAAGATGTAAAAATAGAATAATAGATTAAAATAGAGTTTTTATGAAGAGAGGAGTATTCTTTATCTGTTTTCTTTTGATTTTATATATTTGTTTGGAAATTCCTTTTCTATAAATATCAAATACATGAAAAAATCAACCTTATTATTGGGCATTTGCCTATCCTTAACAGTTATTACTTACGGACAGAAACTTAGTAAAAAAGAAGCACGCCAGATACTGGAAAAGGCTTGGAATTGTGTTAAAACTTCTGACACTCTCGGTTTTGTTAAATTATGGATTATTGATAATAAGCAGTGGCCCTACCATGCAGAATCATTTGATGCGAAACAAGTGGAACTTAATTTTTTGGGCTTCAAGGAATTTTTCGATACTGCATTGGCAAAAAACATGAAGTTTGATGAGGTGGAATGCGATACTGTTGAACATATTGACCCCCACTATGATTTTAGCAAATATTATATTAAAGCGTGGTTTAAATATAACAATAACTATAGAAAGGGCTTTGGATTTTATATGGACTATATTAACAAACAGTGGCTCATCCGTTTCTCCCCTGACTATTCTTATGAGTCACGGTCTTCTAAATAATAGGGCTTTCTAAAAATATATCGTGATATCAATGTGGCCCCAACCGTGATAGGTCCCGGTGATTATTTCATTGGTAATGTGGGTTACTGAATAAGTAAGGGAAACTTTATGCCATGAAAGGCATATCCCATAAGAATCTCCAAAAACAACAGGCTCAATTTCTTTATACGTAAGAGTATACACACTATTATTGGTAAATAAATCACCTTGCATAGTGCCATTATACCCTACCCCTTCCACCCAGCCTTGAATAATTCCATAAAGCTGAAACATTGAGGTATGGTTGGCTCTAAAGTACGATTGCATTTTCCCTAAATGCAGGGTAAAGCCTGCCAATGCATTATCATAGACAGTTCCCAAATTAACTTGTCCGACAGCATCCACATCAATAGCGGTATCAGAATAGAGGGCTTTTTCATAACGGAGTTTATAATTTACCATTATACCCGAGCCAATTTGATATTGCCATCCACCGGGCTGGGTATTATCTGTCCAACGGTGAATTGCCTTCTGTTCCTGTTCACACTCAGAACATGAACCTATTTCGCCTACATCCAGTTCGGAAGTAAGTAATCTTTTTTTGTAATCGTCGGATGAGGTTTTATAATGCCCCAGGTAAATATATCCCGCGTAGGGACGGTCACCTTGCAATATTACATTGCTTGAGATATTGGTTGGTGTAAAACAATCTTGCACTGCTGATAATCCATACTGTACCATAGAATGATTCAAGCTTGGGAGCAATAACATAACAGGTGAATACCTAAATACAGGACTGACACTCTCAAGCTTTATACCCTGGGTATAGTAAATATCCGTTTGGGTGAAGTAATCGTTTTCATAGTTTATACGAACGAAACTATTACTGCTTGTTTTTATTTTCAAACTGTCCTTTTGTCCTGAAGCAGAAATTGCAAATAAAACGTTAAAAAATAGAGGTATCGTTATATGTTTCATTAAGCCATATACGCAGTTTTATAAGTTTAGGCTTGCCTATTTCATAGGATAAACCTTTATTGACAGGTCGTCAAAATAGGCATATCCATGTCCATAATAATAGAGATAGACTATAATTGTACTATCCTTTACAGAAGGAGGCACCAGGCATTTATTTTCTATTTGTTGCCATCCATCCGCACCGGAATCTATAACCACATTCCCTGATAGATAAAAGTCAGCGGAACTTTTAGAAGAAAGCACAATATCAGCTTTTCCGTCATCTGATTTTCTCCAGATACTTACTTCTATTATATTCCCGGGGAAGGCCCGTATGGGGTAATTAATGGCATACTGGTGATATGGGGTTAATAAAATAGAATTATTACCCGAATGGTATTCCTTATTACTTAAGGCATCCGTTCCTTTAATAGTGTCTTTGCCTTTTATGGAGATAAACTTTGACTTGCCGGGTATAGTCTTTTCAAAATCAAAATTCACATCAGAGTGTTTTGCCATCCATGCCTTTGCAAGCTCCTCCTTTCCTTCCAGTTCGTATACATATTCATCGTATTCATTCAGGCGATATACAAGCTTGCACTGCGCTATTGTATCCTTTCCCCACATGGAAAGATGCGATATAATAGACTTTCTTTGATTCGAATCTTTATCATTAAAATACACTACCGTTTTGGGGAATTTTGAATATATTTCCAAGGGATAAAGAACCCGGTCCCATTGAAAAATCATATTCTGCGACTGCTTGTATAAATATGAATTGGGATAAGTTCTTTTTAAAAATCCCAAATATTGATTGCGAAAATCTCCGGTATATGCAACTCCAAAATATAAGGAAGATTCTATTCTCGAACTCTTGTAATCGGAAGTTATAATTAAAGGTGTATTATGATATTTATCGAGAAAGTCAGAAGTTTTATGAGACGGGCGACGGGAAGGATAAGCAAAAAATAGTTCCAAACAGGTAAATGCACGAAGAGAAAGAAATATGTAAAATAAAATAAGTACAATATGCTTATATTTAGGTAGTTGTATTTTAATAGCATCTTTAAATACACTATAAGACCCCACGATTATCAATGGGAAACAAAGCCGAATGGGTTCAAGGTAATGAAATGAATAATGTTTTGCCACTAAAATGATCAGTACGAATGACAAAACCCATATACCAGCCAAAAGACGTAAATAAATTCTATTTTTCTGTTGCATTTGCTTACGTCTTATAAATGCAATGAGCAAAAAAATGCACATCGCAATATAGAGCGATGTAAAATAAATATCTTCATGAAAGATATTTATCAGATTTGCAACAAATTCTGATGTATGGACAAAGCCGGCATCTCCCTGACCATAAGCTCCCGTATGCGTTGCTATACCTGAAATCCATTGTACCATACGCCTCCACGCGGGGAGAGCAGGAAAAATAAAACAAATAAAAAACAGAATAAATAACCTAATATATATAATCCTTGACCGGAACGTAGGCAATAAAAATAAAATCAAAAACAATAATGGGAAACAAGTGTATTTACAACTGACAAGAAAACCCATATATACCGCATATATTAAAATATTCCGGAAAGATATTTTGTGGGGGAATTGTGTGTTTATAAAAATAGAATTACAGTAAATATATGCTATGAAGGACATCCCGAACATTACAATAAATGCTTCAGGCGACGGGGCAAAACCTATTAAGAACTCCTTACCTATTAAGGGCGTGAGCTGAAACAGCAATGCCATAGCGAGGTTAGAGGTTTTTTTAAAAACATAATACCCGGTGTATACTACTATTAATGAGAAAAGCACACTAATTGTCGTACAAATAGCATACAGGTAACTTTCGGGATGCAATAGAACATCATGGTATAGCGGAACGTTATAATTGAAAAGGTGTTTGATATAAATAACAACGGCTGAAAAGCATTGTACGGGAACACCCGGATTATCCACATAGGCAATCGCTATGTTTCCACTTGCAAGGGTTGTCCCATTCAATAAATAAATATATACCGGGTCAGGACCTATCCTGTAAAATGGTTTCCAAGGTACAAAAAATACTCCTGAATATAGTAAATAAATTGCAGGAAGAAGAACAAGTAACAGATATTTCCGGTTGATAAAACTCATACAAAAGTGCCCTTAAATAAAACTACGTTTAAGGTTTGCAAGAAATTATAAAGAACGAAAATACTAAATTACTTTTCAGCAGAAAATCTATTTGCCACGATTCTTTTGCGCGGCAGCTGCAATAGAGTCAATTCGTGCCAAGAATACTTTTGCATCGGGTTCATGAGTACCCCGGTGGCAGGTATAGCAAACCACATAATGAATAGTATCAGGCCTTGTGGACTTATTCCAGTTAAAGTAATTGGCATTAAGATAGGCCGTCATCTGGTACATTTTACGGGCAATATTCTTTTCATCTTTTGCATCACTGGCAAAATCGAGCCCTCTTTTGGTAGTATCAGTGTAACGGGCATGGCAGAAACCACACCTCACGCCCAATGAAATGCTAAACTCTCTCATTATGGAGTGCAGTGCCTCATCGCTAATATCTTTAGGTAAAATCTTTAGGTTGGTATACCCGCCTCCCTGTTTCTTATCATTAGCAGATGGGTTTGAAAATGCTCCGAGGGTAGCTATTGTTGCAACTGCAAGTATTGCCAGAAAATACCATTTTTTCATAAACTGATAAGTTAAATTATTCAAATGCAAAAATATAAAATACCTTGTAAAAGCGCCGCTATTTTATATGTCATACACTTAATATATACTTAACTCTATTACAAATTCTTCCGGATATTCCCCTCCTTTTTCGTATATTTGCATCTTAGTGTTAAATGTATTCCGTATATAGCAGCATGAAAAGAATCAGTTACATTACTATTGCTTTATTTCTTTTTACAGGAGTTGTAAATGCAAAACCAGTTAGTAAAGAAATTGCACAAACCGTTGCTACTAATTTTTATAGCCGTACCCTCCATTCCGTAAATCCCACCCTTACCCTTGCCTATACAGAGCTTACCGGTAACGGGCAGCCTGCTTATTATGTATTTAATGTAAATACAAGCGAGGGCTTTGTTATCGTATCTGCCGAAGATGCTGCTCACCCTATTCTTGGGTATTCGAATAAAGGGCCTTATGTTATTCCGAAGGATAATAACAATGTTGCCTGGTGGATGAATTGCCGCAAGCAGGAAATAGCCTATGCAAGAACTAATAACATGTTAGCAACCTCTGATATTACTAACGAATGGACAGCCTATATTAATAACACAACTTTGGAAAGCCATGCTCCAGCCGCCATTCAGGCAGTAAGCCCTTTGTTGCAAACTACCTGGGACCAGTCTCCTTATTATAATGCTATGTGTCCGGGTAGCTCTGTTACCGGATGTGTAGCTACAGCTATGGCACAAATTATGAAATATTGGGCATATCCTCCACATGGACATGGAAGCAGCTCTTATTGGGATTCTGCACCGTACGGATATCAACAAAATTTTGGTTACCTGAAGGCAAATTATGATACTGCAAAATATATATGGTCGGCCATGCCTACTAACCTAAGTTCAAACAACAGCCAGGTAGCAAAACTAATGTACGATTGCGGGATAAGCGTAGATATGGATTACAGCCCGTTTGAAAGCGGAGCGTGGGTAATTACAGGCGACTATCCTGTATGTTCCCAAATATCTTATGTAAAATATTTTGGATATAATCCATCTACTATTCAAGGATTATATAACTCAAAATATACTCTTGCAAACTGGCAGTCCCTTATACAAAATGAATTAAATAATGGGCGCCCGGTTCAATATGTAGGATGGGACTCCATTTCCCCTAATAGTTCTTCGGGCCATACCTGGGTGTGCGACGGATATAATGCAAGTGCGCAATTTGATATGAACTGGGGTTGGGGTGGAGCTGATAATGGATACTATTCCCTTACCGCTTTAAATGGAGGAGGATATCAATTCAACTGGTGGGACGAAGTCCTGCTTGGAATAGAACCTCCGGCTGCATCTCCTTATTTTACTGCTACACCTACTTTTGGATGCAGTGGTATGACGGTACAATTTACGGATAGAAGCATTACTGTTTCTAATTTACCTATTACTTCGCGTAAATGGTTATTCCCGGGTGGTAATCCATCTACTTCTACGGATACTAACCCCAGCGTTAAATATAGTACCCCCGGAACTTATAATGTTAGCGAAATAATAAGCGATTCCAAGGGTACAGACACTCTTACACGGCAGGCATATATATCCGTAACATCAGTTGCAACTTTGCCCCTTGCGCAAGGTTTTCAATCAGACACTTTTCCTACCAAGGGATGGGTGATTAATAATCCGAATAATTCCAGTTATGTTTGGCAGTTGAATACAGCCGTAGGAGGCTTTGGAAATAGCACCCAGTCCATGTATTTTAATAACTGCCAGGGCTACGATGACTATGCCCCTCCCGGTAAAGCCGGATTAGATATAATTGGACAGAGACAACAGATATATACTCCTGAATACAATTTTACTGCTGTAACTAAACCGGAGATTTATTTTGATGTGGCTTATGCTCCTTATAGTACAACATTTAGCGATACACTAAATATCTATTATTCGACAGATTGTGGAGCAACTTTCCAGCTAATTTATTCAAAAGGAGGACTAACCCTTGGGACTGCCGGTACTTATGTTACAAATGGAGCAGACACTAATAAATCGGGATGTTTTCTTCCGTTAAAGAATAACTGGAGAACTGACACCATTCATATTCCGGCAATTGCAGGAGTTTCCAGCGTGATGTTTTCATTTGAAAACCGTTCCGGTAATGGCTCCCCGCTTTATATTGATAATATTAACATTCCAGGCCCTCCTAAGCAAGCCACCGACATTCAAAACATTTCTTCAGCCTCTTCTGTTAAAGTATATCCTAATCCAAACAATGGAGAATTCAACTTCATTTTTGGTGGACAATGGGCATTGAACAATGAAGTAGATATTGAGATTTTTAATGTTCTGGGAGAAAAAATATATTCCTCACATCCGGCTATTGTAAACTCCCAGTTATCAATCAACCTGGAAGCTCAACCAAAGGGAGTTTATATTTACAGAATATTCTCCGAAGCCGGTTCGGCCGTATCCACCGGCAGGCTGATAATAGAATAGGGCTTTATTTAGCGGATAAGCTGCACGAATCCTTCCTTCTTGTATGTTTTATTAAGGCAGGAGCCTGTTATGATATAGTAATATACTCCATCCGGAGCTTTGCTGCCCCCCTCGGTATTACCATCCCAGTGTTGCAAGGGATTAGTTGAAGAAAACATTTCCTTGCCCCACCGGTCATATATTACAATAGACCATAGAACCACGTTCGGAGCATTGATGTAAAATATATTATCTGTTCCGTACGGCCCGGCATAATTGGGTGTAAATACGTTAGGTACCGAAAAATCAAGACAAGGTAAATCAACCACTATCGTAACTATTTGTTCCGTCTCACACCCTAACGCATCTGTACCAATCACAGTATAGGTAGTTGTTACCGTTGGTGTAACTTTTACTGAATCACAAGGTGGGTTCAGACAAACCACCTCATTCGAGTCCCTCCATTTATACTTCACTATACCGGTTCCATTAACTACAATAGTTGTATCGTCCCCTTTAAAAATAACGGTATTGCAACAGGCAAGCATAAAGGGATTATCGGGTGTTACCGCAATAGTTTTAATTGTAACACAGCCGTTAGAAATACTAACGGTATAGGTTGAAGTTGTATCTATTACCATTATACTGTCACTTGTCTGTCCGCCGGGGGACCAGCGATAAGTAAAAGGCCCATTACCTTTTCCAGTTGCTTTTATCATGACGGAGGTACCTACACAAGCCAAATTAGGAGGGGTAACGCTATCAACAGGCGGGGCTTTAATATTAATTTCAAAACTATCCTTAACAGCACAACCTATACTGTTTTTAACATTCACATATACAATGGAGTCGGCATTGATTTTACCGGTTATATATGTAGACCCTGTTTGTCCGTTATTCCATTTATATGAGGTGCCTCCGCTCACTATTAACGTATCCTTATTTCCATGGCATCTTTGTGAATCTCCCGTAATTAGAGGTTTTGGGAGTGGAATTACGGTCACACCAATACTATTTTGTGCCGTATTACATTTTCCATAAACAGTTGCTGTATATGTAGTATTTGTAGTATCGTTTACCTGTATGGAGGAAGTAGTGGCACCCGTATTCCATTTATAGGTTAACTGCCCACCGGCACCTTTTGCAATAAGTGTAGTGGTATCGTGCGGACAAATGCTATCGTGCAAGGCATATAGAGAAACTGTTGCCCGTGGCCTCACATAAACGGTTGCACTCGTGGAATCGGAGCAGGCACCGGAAAAAGCATGTACTGTATAAACTAGTGTTGTATCAGGCAGAACCCATATACCGGCCGTAGTTTTGCCATTATCCCATTTATACGAGAGTCCCCCACTTGCTATAAGTTGTACACTATCGCCTTTGCATAGAGAATCTGAAAGAGGATTAATTTTTGCAAATGCAGGAGGAATAACAGAAATGGTAAAAGTGGTGTCATGAGAAGGGCATTGGTCAGCGTCAGAGCCTGTAACCGTAAATGTTTCCATATTTGCAGGAGATACAATTATAGTAGTGGTAGTAGCAGCATTCGACCAGGAATAAGTTGAAGCCCCCTTAACATTTAATGTATCCGGATATCCCGGGCAGATGGAATCTTTACCGGTTATTATCGGTTTAGGGGAAGGATAAATAAATATAGTAATACTTGCAGATGCACTGCACCCATCAGAATCAATTCCCGAAACAGTATAAGTAGTTGTACTGTTAGGCCCGGCAGTAGGTTCATCACAATTATAGCAACTTAAGCCCTTATTCGGAGTCCAACTGTATTTATTTGCATTTACTCCGTAAACATGCAATACGGTTGTATTCCCCTGACATATACTGTCGTGAGAAGGGAAGAAACCCAACGTAGGAGGTGGTGTATTGGAAATAGTGGTAGTAAAAAAGTATTTACATCCCACATGATCGGTTATCACACATGTATAGGTCCCTGGAATAAGCCCTGTATCCTTTTGGCTAGTGGCTCCATTGCTCCAGCTATAGGTATAAGGAGAAGTTCCTCCGCTGGGATTAGCCATACTACTGCCTCTTGCCCGGCAACTGGGGTTTGTATCAACCACCGAAGCAGTGTATCCAACCTTACTGGTTATATTTACCGTAGCGGTAGCTTTATGCGGTACACAATCCGAATCGGACACAGTTACAGAATAAATACCTGCTTTAAGCCCCGTGGCTGTTTGAGCAGTCTGTCCATTACTCCATAAATACTTAAAGGGTGATATTCCTGTAGGAAAAGCCGTTGCAGTGGCATCACTTGCTCCGCAACTACTTGGCACCGTAGAAGTTACATTAATATTAATTTCCTGCAGAAAAACGCCTGCATCGCAAGCAGTGGCGTCTATCTGACCCAAACCACAGCTATATGCAAGAAAACCCTGCCCGGTACTGGTTATTTTGTGTGACCCCTGCAAAACATTAAACGAAGCGTATGCATAAGTAGGGTTAGGACCCAATACATTAAACAAAGCTCCAACATCAACCCCATCAAGGTAAATAGCATTTCTGTCGGCAGTACGGGTTACAATTCCTATATATGTACTATCTATATCTGGTGTGTGGCTAACATAAAAAGCAATAGAATCCAAATACATCTGGCTATTAGAATTTAATATCACCTCTGCGGGGTCTCCTATACCACCCGGATTATTGACATAATAGTTATTACAGGCATCTGTTCTCATATACCTGCCGACAGAAATGGGGTTGGTTGCGCTAATGTAGACAGGGGTTGCATAGAGAACCGTCGTATCATAAAATTGTCCGGCATTAAGAGTCTGGATATTTAAACCTAGCCCTGTATGAAAAGTTACTACTGTTCCATTCTGTTCAGACAGAACCCGGCATTGGTCCTGTGCCTGCCAGGTAGGAAGAAAAACATAATCCGTTCCCCAGGTATTTATAGGTAACATCTCTTCATAAAAAGGATTCGAAGTACCACTACAATAAACACAATTCCAATTTGCACCGGCAAATACCCCGGTTTCAGCATGATTAAGTGACATTACCATGCTCCCTGTAAGGTCACTATCGCATTGCACTACAAATACTTGGCCGGGTTGCAATACTTCTGTATAGGGAACTCCGCCCAGATGATTTCCACCCACGGTAATACTGTGTGTAGGTATTATTTCGACACTGTCTTTACAATCCTGGGCAGCAATCATAAATTCGGAAAAACTCTGGCATAAATCATAGTCCATTATATAGTATTGATTCCCCAAGAGCGGAACAGGCAATACACAGGTATTATCGCAACGTGCCGAATTTTCTATAGCTGCAAATACAAAAATATTACTATCAGCAACAACGTGCACTGCCTGGCTTGTAGGTGCATTAAATGATGCAACTACCACATCCACAGAAGGCAGAACAATACGGGTACTCACCCCTGCCACCACCGTAAAGGTTTGGGACCATGCAGCTCCGGGAATTGAGATAGTTCCGCTAGTAGTTTTAAAGGTATTCATATATACCACATAAGCAGCATTTACCCCATCGCTCGTCAGAGTATATCCAAACCAAAAGTCTTTGCCCTGATTAGTATTAATAGATTGCCCCCTCGAAGGAGTATTTAAGAAAAGGTTACTTAATAAAACCAAAAAAGCTAATTGTAATTTTCTCATACAAAAAGGGTTTTAAAATCAAACCTATTTTTCTCAGGGGTATAAAGAACGGGTAAGAAGTATTTGTGTTATTCTATAAGTGAATATTTTGACTATTCCTTCACAAATATAGACATTATTGAATACACTTACTGTTTCGCAAATCCAAACCTAGCTTTAGGTATCAAATCGTATTCTGCAAATTCTTTACGAAGAAATTTATAATATCCCGTAATCGCAATCATTGCAGCATTGTCGGTACAATATTGCATAAGGGGTATATGCGTCTTCCAGCTATACTTTGCTGCCTCCTGTTCAAGCGCTTTTCGCAAGCCAGAGTTAGCAGCAACTCCACCTGCAATAGCAATTTCTTTCACCCCTGTTTGCAGGGATGCTTTTGCAATTTTATCTATCAATACCGAAACGACTCTATGTTGAAATGAGGCACAAAGGTCATTTTTATGTTCCTCTACAAAATCAGGGCTGCTTGCTTTTCCATCCCGAACAAGATAGAGAAAAGATGTTTTTAAACCGCTAAAACTAAAATCTAAGGCAGGAATATTAGGAACAGGAAAAGAAAATGCCTCAGGATTTCCTTGTGTTGCAAATTTATCAACTAGCGGTCCGCCGGGGTAGGGAAGATTCATAATTTTTGCCGCCTTATCAAATGCCTCACCCGCAGCATCATCAAGGGTTTGGCCTAAAACTTCCATATCGAAATAGTCTTTCACCAACACAATTTGGGTATGCCCGCCCGAAACAGTAAGACACAGAAATGGAAAAGCAGGAGGGGCATATTGTTTGCCGGGAGTTTGAATGAAATGAGCAAGTATGTGAGCCTGCATGTGGTTAACCTCAATTAGTGGCTTATTCAAACCTAAGCTCAGAGACTTAGCAAAAGAAACACCTACAAGTAAAGAACCCATAAGTCCGGGCCCCCTGGTGAGTGCAATAGCATCTATTTCTTCTTTTTCTATTCCTGCCTTTTTTAGGGCCGTATCCACAACGGGTACTATATTTTGCTGGTGAGCCCGTGAAGCCAGTTCCGGCACCACTCCCCCATATTCGTAATGTACCTGTTGGCCCGCCACTATGTTTGAAAGTAGGGCATTGCCTGACAATACAGCGGCACAAGTATCATCACAAGAGGACTCTATTCCTAAAATCTTCACCTCGCGCTCATCCATTATTTCTATTTTTGTAAGTTAATCAAAGGTCGAAATTATTAAAAAACTGCGGAAAATATTATCTATATTCCTGACAGTAATAGCATCCCTACTACTTCTTCTCAATCTTGTGCTCAATTTTCCCTTTGTGCAAACTGTACTTACACATACTGTGGCAAACTACTATTCGAGAAAATTTCATGTAAAAGTACATATTGGGAAAGTGGACTTTGAATTTTTTAAAAAACTTGTATTACGGGATGTTTTCATACAAGACTTACATGCCGATACATTGTTTTATGCTAATGATTTAAAACTTGATATAGGACAAGTAAGTTTTAAAAATCATGAAGTATTTTTAAGCAATACTTCCGTTGATAAAGCAAAATTACATCTTATTACTTATAAGAATGAGCATAGCCTTAACCTGCAATTTTTGATTGATGCATTTGCGTCCCGTGATACTACCAAAAGCACAGGCTCCCCCTGGAAATTTGCGCTGGGAAAGCTCACTTTAAATAATCTTGATTTCAGCTTGCAGAACCAGCACGATACTGTTACAGATGATTATGGAATAAACACTTCTAATCTTCATGTACATGAAATATATGGTACTATAAATACTATTCAATTTATGGGCGATACGGTACGAGCGACTATAGATAAACTTTCAGCTAAAGAACAAAGCGGTTTCGTATTAAATAAACTTTCATGTTACGTAAGCCTGTGCCCTCGCGGAATGGAATTGGATGCTCTAAAAATACAAACCTTAAACTCTGATATCTCCACTGACTTGGTTTTTAAATACAATGGATTTTCTGATTTCGGCGACTTTACCAACAAAGTAGATATGAAAGCTATTTTTCACAAAAGCAAGGTTTGCTTCGACGATATTGGATATTTCGCTCATGCATTGAAAGCAGTACACAACTGCTTCACCTTGTCTGGGGAATACAAGGGTACTGTAAATCACCTAAAAGCGCATAATATGAACATAGGTTGGGGTAAATTCTCCAACCTGGAAGGAGAAGCCCAGTTAGATAATATTACGAACCTTGATTCGGCATTTATAAAAGTAACTATCACCAATCTTACCACTTCAAAGTCTGAAATTGAGGGTTTGCCCGCTCCTCCTTTTGATAAGGAAAATCATATCCGCTTACCGGACAACATAAGCAAATTAAATACCATACATTTTAACGGCTTTTTCGAAGGTGCTATCAGATCATTTAAAGCCGGCGGCTCTGTTTCAACCGATATTGGTGATATATCGGCCAATTTGCATCTATGGGAACTGCCAGGCAGCCATGAAGCATACTACACAGGAATGCTGCAAACAAAAAACTTCAACCTAGGCTATTACTGGCAGGTGGAAGGATTGGGTAATGTTACTTCCTCCGTTTCAATAAGTGGAATTGGATTGAAAAAAGAAAATGCAGATGCCAGCCTTTCCGGAACTATTCAAAATATCACCTATCGAAAATATACCTACCAGAATACAGCCGTAAAAGGAGAGCTAAAGAAAGGATTTTTTTCAGGCTATGTTAAGGTTATTGACCCGCACCTGCTTATGGATTTCAATGGGAAAATCAATCTCTCTTCCGAAAATAGTGTTTTTCAGTTTGAATCGCACATTGCTAAAGCCAATTTAACGGCCTTGCATATTATTAAGGATAGTGCGGCTTATGGTATGCTTTCAGGCCATATAAAGGTAAATGCAACCGGCGATAATATGGATGATATGCAGGGAAGTTTGTATATTGACAGTACCTCATTTGCCATACGAAAAGAAGCTTACCATATAGACCATCTTATGCTTACTTCTTCCGCCAGGGGAGACTACCATAAAATTAACCTTACGTCTGATTATGCCAATGGTGAACTTTCCGGGCATTTTCGTCTTTCAGATGCACCAGAGTGCCTGCAAAATCTTATGTCTGCATACTTGCCTTCTGTTTTTTCCAAAGAAAAACAATCAAGAGATGAAAGAAACCCACAAGATTATGCTCTCGCTCTACAATTTAATGAAAACACCTCACTCACTAACCTGTTTATTCCCGGATTAAAAATTGCTACGGGAACTACATTAAAAGGTTCCTATAATGAAGCCTCGGATAATTTTGTCCTGGATGGAAAATCTAACGAGATAGATATTGCTTCAAAAAAATTAAAAAACTGGAACATACATGCGACCAGCAATAAGTCATCCTTAGTTTTTACTTCCCGATGCGATACTTTATATGTTAGCGATAGTCTCTACACGGCGGCTTTTACTCTGAATGGAAACATAGCTAAAGACACTATACATTATGCCATCAAATGGAGTAATGATTCTGCCAACTATGCCAGTATACCCGGATATGTGGGATTTCCTGATAAATCTAAAATCGTGTTTAAGTTCTTGCACCCGGTGATAAGTATTGTTGATTCCGCATGGAAAATAAATGATGAAAACCTTATTGTTTACGATTCTTCCCGGTGGGAAGTAAAATCATTTATTATTTCTAATAGTAAACACTCCTCCATCTCCCTGCAAGGGATAGCAGGAAGCAAGTACGTAGACAAACTCGATATTGCCCTGCATGATATAAACCTTGCCAGCCTGAATCTTGGAAGTTCACAATTGGAAGGCGAGATCAATGGTACAGCCTCCATCTCCAACTTGTTTGGACGTCCATTTTTTACGAGCGCTCTTTCCTTTTCAGGGCTTGTCTTTAACAAAGAATACCTGGGTAGCGGAACTATAAACAGTAGTTGGGATACCACTTCGCAATCTATTTCATTAGATGGCCACTATTTATATCATGGTACACCGGTACTTTCGATTACAGGAAAATACACGCCTGGATTAAGCACCAACAATTTAAACATAGATGCTTACCTGGTAAATTTTCCGAGCGCATTATTCCAGCCTTACCTCAAAGATGTCTGTTCAGTTCTTGATGGTTCTCTGATGGGCCAAGTTCACATATCAGGCACTCCTGCCAAACCACTCATCTACGGGAACGTTACAGCAGCTTTAACAAAAATGAAATTTGATTATTTGAATATATCCTGTCATTCCCCCGGAATAAATATTAAAATCCTCCCCGATACATTCCAAATTCTGCCATCTGTTTTGCTGGATGAAAAGGGGGATACAGCAAAGTATACAGGTACTTTCACACATCATAATTTTAAGGATTTGCATATGGACTTTTATTTAGATGCAAATAAATTTTTATGCCTTAATACGAATGAAATGCAAAATAGTTCCTATTTCGGAAAGGCATACGTAACCGGAAATCTGAGGATTTATGGGCTTTTAGATGCCCTTCACATTGATGCCAATATAACTACTGATAAAAATACAGTGTTCAATATTCCTTTAGAAGGCACTTCAGAGATTGACCAGGTTGACTACATTCAATTCACCAGTAAGGGAAAAAGCAAACAAAAGACACCGGGCTACAAGGTTAACCTTAGTGGCTTGCAATTATATTTTATCGTTCATGTTACACCTGATGCTACAGCCAACATTTTATTCTCCAACAAAGGGGAAGTGCTTTCAGGAAAAGGTTCGGGAACAATACAATTTTCTATGGACAATATTGGAGACATCTATATGGATGGCAAGTATGTGGTTACCGGAGGAAGTTACAATTTTGTATTGCAAAACATTATCAATAAAAAATTTATTCTGCAGCCGGGCGGAACAATAGCTTGGAATGGAGACCCATATAATGCAGACATTAATCTAACTACCCAATATGAAACACGGGCATCTTTAGAGGCCTTCTTCCCATACGATATTACGGGTGTTTATAACAAGCGGGTTCCTGTTGATTGTGACCTTGACCTTTCTGGAAAATTAACCTCGCCTGATATTAGTTTTAAAATAGATCTTCCGAATTCTGATAATGATACAAAGCAGGTTGTGGAAAGCTATTTAAGTGATCCCGGCGAATTGACAACCCAAGTATTTACGCTGCTTATTATAAACAACTTTATGTCAGTTTCTGCAGGGTCGGGTTTGGGAAGTGCGATTGGAGGGGGACAGATAGGAAGTGCCAATTCAGCAGCCATACTTTCCAGCCAATTAACAAATCTATTTAACAATCTTAACAAGTCTTTTAATATTGCCGTGGATTACAATCCCAGCACCGGAATTACACCTGCCGAATATAAAGTGGCCCTGTCAACAGCTCTTTTTAATGGAAGGCTTAATGTTACAACCGATGTTGGCACAACAAGCGGAATACCTTCAAATACACAAACTACTAACACAAACACTAACCTTATTGGGGAACTTGATGCTGAATACAGATTAAACAAAAGCGGCAAATTACAGTTAAAAGTTTTTAATAAAGCTAATGACAATACTACACTCAATGCTCTGAATGCTCCCTACACACAAGGTGCAGGACTTTCCTATAAGGAAAGCTTCAATTCATGGACTGAAATATGGCACAAAATTTTTGGCGGGAAACCAAAGGCCAGTCAAACCACCAGCAGTTCTAAATAATCTATTAGAAACTTCCCAATTGTTTTTGCAAAGCGGCGATTTTTGATTCTGCATCAGCCTTTTTGTTTCTTTCATTCTGAATTATCTCCGGCTTTGCATTATTGACAAACTTCTGGTTAGCAAGCTTAGTTTCAACTGATTTTAGAAAACCTTGATAATATTCTAACTCCTTTTTTAATTTTTCCTTTTCCTCATCTTTATTTAAAACCACACCTTCAGGGAGATAAAACGAAAATTCAAAATCTTTCAATACAAAGCTTAGTTTATCAGTTGTTGTATTTTTAAAATTGGGATTGTATTCCACACCGGCCAATTCCAAATCTGAACTTGCCAACCCAACGGCAGAAGGATTGGGAGACACTAAAATGAGCCTGTTCTTAAGTGGCACATTTATTTGTTGGTGCAAGCTGCGACCATTTCTTACAAATGATTTTCGTATGTCTTCAAAATGACCCAATAGAATTTTATCATGTATTTCAGCTACGGGGTAAGAAGCAATAATGATCCTTTCTTTATCGGTTCTCGCTTTTATATTATCCCATATTTCTTCTGTAATGAAAGGCATAAACGGATGAGTCAATTTTAAAAGTGCTTCGAGATAACTAACAGTAACATCATAAATTTGTTGAGGCACTCCATCCCTGCAAGAGATCTTAATTCTTTCCAGGTAATCCGAGCAAAAATCATCCCATATTAATTTATAGGTTGCCATAAATGCTTCTGAAATACGGTAGGATGAAAAATCCTGTTCAATGATTTCTATCTCTTCGTCCAATTTATTTTTAAACCAAACTATATTTTGCAAAGCATCTTCAGTGGGTTTAATTTCCGCAGGATTCCATGTACTTATAAGCCGGAATGAATTCCATAGTTTATTGGCAAAATTTCTTCCTTGTTCACACAGTGATTCATCAAAAGTTAAGTCATTTCCGGCAGGTGAGCAAAGCAAAATTCCCACCCGAACTCCATCAGCACCATATTGGGCAAAAAGGTCAATCGGGTCAGGGGAATTGCCCAGCGACTTGCTCATTTTCCTGCCTATTTTATCGCGCACAATACCTGTTAGGTATACGTTCGTGAATGGTTCCCTACCCATGTATTCATATCCCGCAATAATCATCCGTGCTACCCAAAAGAAAAGTATTTCAGGGGCAGTTACTAAATCGTTGGTAGGATAGTAATAACTTATGTCTTTATTATTGGGATATTTAAAACCATCAAAAACACTTATAGGCCATAACCAGGATGAGAACCATGTATCTAAAACATCTTCATCCTGCACCAGATTTTTAGAACCACAATGAGGGCAGCTGGTTGGAGCCATTTCTGAAACTATAGTTTCGCGGCATTCGGGCTTCTTCGCATCCTTGCAATACCATGCAGGTATTTGTTGTCCCCACCAAAGTTGTCGTGATATACACCAGTCATGAACGTTCTCCATCCAATGGCGGTAGGTATTTAAAAACTTATCGGGAATAAGTTTTATGGTCCCGTTAAGCACATTTTCTAATGCTGGCCTGGAAAGCTTATCCATTTTTAAGAACCACTGCAGTGATAGCTTTGGCTCAATTACAGCATCCGTACGTTCTGAAAAACCGACTTTGTTGTGGATATTTTCAACCTTTACTACCTGCCCCATTGCAGCAAGGTCCTTTGCAATTTTTTCTCTCACTACAAAACGATCCTCACCTATATAAAATCCGGCTTCCTTACTCATTGTTCCATCCGGATTAATAGTATCTATAATGGGAAGATTGTGTTTTAATCCAAGATTATAGTCATTGATGTCGTGGGCAGGAGTTACTTTGAGCGCGCCAGTGCCAAACTCCATAGTTATATATTCATCCGCAATAATAGGCACAGAACGATTTACTATAGGAATGATAGCATGTTTCCCAACTAGATTCTTGTAGCGTGCATCATTGGGATGAACACAAACTGCCGTATCGCCCAGTATGGTTTCAGGACGGGTAGTGGCAATGGTTATCCATTCATCGGCAGTGTTTTCAACTTTATATTTTACATAATATAATTTTGAATCCACCTCTTTATAGTTAACCTCTTCATCCGAAACGGCAGTAAGCCCTTTCGGGTCCCAGTTTATCATCCGTACGCCCCGGTATATACATCCTTTTTTATATAAGTCTACAAACACATGAATTACGGCATCGTTCAAATCCTTCTCCATAGTGAAACGTAGCCTGTCCCAGTCGCACGAACACCCTAATTTTTTTACTTGCTCTACTATTATTCCTCCATATTTTTCTTTCCATTCCCAGGCATATTTAAGAAACTCCTCGCGGGTTAAATCACTTTTCTTAATACCCTTTTCTTTCAACATTCCCACTACCTTTGCTTCGGTCGCAATAGATGCATGGTCTGTGCCCGGAACCCAGCAGGTATTTTTACCTTTCATCCTTGCCCTGCGTACAAGCACATCCTGTATAGTGTTATTCAACACATGGCCCATGTGAAGCATACCAGTTACATTAGGCGGAGGAATAACCATAGTGTATGGCTCGCGCTCATCCGGCTCAGAATGAAAATAACCCTTTTCCAGCCAATAGGAATACCACTTCTCTTCACACTTTTGAGGCTCGTATATTTTTGAAATCTCGTTCATGTATTATAGTTAGAATATCTTTCGGTAGGTGATAAATTTTTTATAAGGTACAACTTGCAAAAGTGCAACCAAAAGATGAATCATTTTATCATTAAAATCGCCTATCCAGTTTACTAAAATATGATCGTACGTTTTCTTTGGCTGAATTACTCTACCTAGTTCGGTAAATAATCCGGCTTCCAAACCCTTGCCCTGATATTCGGGCACAATGCCAAAAACAATACCCATAGTAGTACGTGGAGGCTTTGTTTTCATATACCACAGGAATTTAAGCTTTCCGAATATGCCCAGGTTTCCATGAACATATTTAAACACCTCATTTAATTCCGGAATAGAAATATATACGCCCACCGGCTCGTTATTATGATAAACATACCAACAAGTATCTTCATCAATAATTGGCCGCATTTTCTTCATTATTTTCTGGGCACGGGCACTCGTCACTTCTTCAAAATCGCTTCTCTCGGCTTTCCAGGCTTTGTTATAGATGGTGCGGAAATCTTCGGCATATTTAGCTCCCTCACTTTTACGAAATCGCTCAAAACGATATTCTTTATTTCTTGTTACCCTTTCTGCCACTGCATTGAGGCGTGGATGTGGTGGATCAATTGCACTGCGGTAGTAAATTATTTGCTCATACAGTTTGATGAAACCATATTCTTCAAAAAACCGGTTATAGTAATCGGGATTATGGTTCATAGCGTAAATGGCGGGCTTATCCGCACCTTCTGAAAGCAAGCCCCAATAACGGTCCTTCTCCCCAAAATTGATAGGGCCATCCATAGCCTTCATATCTCTCTCCGCAAGCCATTTTTTGCAGGCATCGAACATCAGAAATGCTGCAGTCCGGTCATCTATACATTCAAAAAAACCCATGCCTCCCGTAGGTTGTTCAAAGGTAAAAGCCGTTCTTTTATTAATAAAAGCTGCAACTCTTCCTATAGGCTCATTTTTATTGTTATATAATACCCATCGTATTGCTTCACCATACGAAAAGTAGGAGTTTGTTTTTTTATTAAATACGGTCTCTACTTCCTGCTTTAAATGAGGTATCCAATTAGCATCTCCTTTATAAATTTTAAAAGGGAGCTGATGAAAATCGTTTATTGTCTTTTTATCTTTTACTTCTACCAACTGCATAAAACAAACTAATCCTTCAGTATTACCGATTCCTTTCCTTTTGTTTGCATGCTTACCTGGATATGTTCCTGCAAGGTAGTAGCAACAGATAAACCTATATAATCAGCTTTAATTGGAAACAAGGTATGGTTACGGTCAACTAATACGGCTATTCTCAAACATTTTA
>JABDAL010000011.1 GCA_013289165.1 Bacteroidota bacterium | reverse complement strand
CCCAGTTGCCTATGTTGACCCAAGGCAGATATTCAATTGAAGCAACGAATGATAATGGATGTTCTAATTTAGCTTCCGTTGTTTTCATACCAACGGGAATTAGCGGAGTGTTATCAGAACAGGATATAAGTATATATCCCAATCCTTCTAATGGAAATATACAAGTTGCTTGCAATTTGCCGGAAGCCGATTATACCATTTCCGTCAGCAATATAATAGGTAAGGTTATATATACCCAAAAAGCTCATATTGCAGGACCCTATAATACTAATCTGAATTTGTCTGCATTCGGAGCCGGTGTGTACCTTTTAAGTATAAAAGGAGAAGGCTCGCAGGTAGTGAAGAAATTGGTGGTATATTAATTTCAACAAGTACTTCAGGCCGACTAATTAAATAAAGGAAAATTTATTTAACCAGGTTATATACCAGGAAGCTTGCCAGCCAAGCAAGGCAGCCCATATAGAGAAATTGAATGATGGGCCATTTGATACTGCGGGTTTCCCTGTATACGACAGCCAGCGTGCTCATACACTGCATTGCAAAGGCATAGAATAGCATAAGCGAAAAGCCGGTAGCAACAGTATATTCCTTTTTGCCCGTTTCGGGATTAATGGCTGCCGCCATTTTTTCGCGGACAGAAAGGCTGTTGTCGGCACCATCGGCACTATAAAGGGTGGCCATAGTGCCTACAAATACTTCCCTTGCTGCAAAAGAAGTAATAAGGGCAATTCCAATTTTCCAGTCGAAGCCGAGAGGTTTAATAGCCGGTTCAATCCATCGGCCGGCATTTCCTGCATACGATTCTTTTAGTTTCCCGGCTGCAATGAAGCTTTGTATTTGCTGCGGAGAATATTTTTTTGCCGAATCGGGGCTATTATAAGCTGTTTCTACGGCCGCCATTTTTGATGGGGGGCCATGTGAAGCCATTACCCATAGAATAACCGAAATAGCGATGATTACCTTGCCTGCATCTCTTAGAAATATAAATGATTTTTGACAAATAGTTAAACCAATTACAGATACCTTTGGAACCCGGTAAAGCGGCATCTCCATCATGAAATAGCTTTTTTCTTTTGATTTGATAAGCATTTTAATTACAAATGCGGCACCCAGGGCAGAAACAAATCCAAGCAGATAAAGCCCCATAAGCACAAGCCCCTGCAGGTTAAAATAGCCATAATTATGGGTGGATGGGATAACTAAGGCGATAAGCAGCGTATATACAGGTAAGCGTGCGGAGCAACTCATCAGCGGCGTTACCATAATGGTAGTAAGCCTTTCTTTCCAATTGGGAATGGTGCGCGTGCCCATAATTGCCGGGACGGCACAAGCCATGCCGCTCATCAGCGGGATAACTGAACGGCCGTTCAATCCGAGAGGACGCATAAGTTTATCCATTAAAAAGCTTGCCCGTGCCATGTAGCCTGTGTCTTCCAATACAGCGATGAATGCAAATAGCAGGGCAATTTGGGGCACAAATACAACTACTCCACTTAATCCGGCTAAAATTCCGTTTATCAATAAAGACGCAAACTGACCGGGAGGTAAAACCTTTTGACCAACTTCTGAAACCTTTACAAAGCAAAATTCTATGGCATTCATAGGATATTTTGCGATAAGAAAGATACTTTGAAAGATGACAAACAAGATGATTAAAAAGAAAACATAGCCCCAGGTTTTATGGGTAAGTATTTTATCAACCCTTGCGGTGAGTGACTTTTTCTTCTCCTCCTCATTGATGCTGACACATTCTTTTACAATTTCATTAATTGCTTTATACCTTGCAATGGTTTCATTGGATTGTATTTTATGTTTTTCAAAATGATGCCGGGTAATCAGTTTTTTTATTTCAGCCTTGTTATAGGGTTTTAATTCAAAATGCGAAACGCCTGTTTGATTATTGATAAGCTGGAAAGCCCCGTATGCAGTTTCACCGGGATACATATCCTGCACCGTTTTAAGCATTTCGGAAGGTGCAAAATTTCCGATATCGAGAAATGTTTTAGCAGGGTCATGCAGTTCGTGAAGTATGGTTTTTTTTAAATTATCTATACCTACTTTTTTCCGTGCATTAGTTGTCACTACAGGTATGCCAAGCAGTTGAGAAAGTTTTTGGATATCAATTTCAAGTCCCCGCAAGCGGGCAAAGTCAATCATGTTTAATACCAACACGCATGGGATACCCAAATCAATAATCTGTGTGGTGAGAAAAAGGCTCCTTCGTAAATTAGTAGAGTCGGCTACCACCAGCACAGCGTCGGGATGATCGCTATCATTGGGGTCGCACAACACTTTATAACATACTTCTTCATCCAATGTTTTGGGATAAATGCTGTAGGTCCCGGGTAAATCAAGGAAAGAGAGGAAAGCAGACTTTCCCGATTCATCTTCCAGAACCGCTTCACCCGTGCGCCTTTCTACCGTAACGCCGGGGTAATTCCCCGTTTGCTGGTTCATACCGGTGAGTGCATTAAAAAGAGTAGACTTGCCACTGTTAGGATTACCCATAAGGGCTATCTTTAGGCTTGCAACATCAGGGTCTCTTCTTAATCTTCTCTTTTTTAGTATCAATTTTTCTCAATGTTTATATAGGCGGCTTCTGACCTGCGGAGGCTTAATTTATATCCCGAAACAATAATGGCAAGAGGGTCGCCCAAAGGGGCATAGCTATCCATCAGCACAACTTCGCCGGGGGTACATCCCATCTCCATGAATTTCAATGCGTTCTCCTCATCATTAAAGGAAACAATCTTTCCCGATTCACCGGGTTTTAGCTGATCAAGAGTGAATATTGGAGTAGACATCAGAGGGAATTGGAGACACAAAGTTAATATCTTAAAGGAAAGAAGGGCATATCCCCGCGTGAAGGGAGAACTTTAATTACTATATCTGTCGTCGGTTCCCATCCGGAATTTAATCCAAAAGTTTAAGCGATTATAAATAACGTCTTCCATATGGCAAAAAACAGCTCCCTTGGGAAGACAATACTTTAAACTCAAGTTAGAAGGAGGGGAAAACAAGGTAGTAGGAGAAACAGGAAGAAAGAGCATATTTGTTGTATCCTTTAGAATAGAATTTCTGTAGTTCAGGGTATAATTGGGCTGATAAGGTTTTACTATTTGCGCATTGCAAAACAGGGTTGCAGTTGTAAAACAGACAAGTAATACTATATATCTGCTATTTTTCACAAATCCTTCTTATACCAAAGATACGATAAATGCCCATGCATGGGTTTATTTTGGAAGCATACCCATCCACTTATTAAGGTCAGGGTAGGACGGGTTTAATTGGGCGGTCTTCGTCCATGCGTAGCGGGCAGAATCATACCGGGCAATATTAAAAAACGCACCACCCAAATTGAACCAAAGGTCAGCATTACCAGGGACACACCGGATGCCATTTTCTAATTGAGAAATAGCATTATAGGGCTTACCCTGCATGGCATACCGGTCTCCAGTATACAGAAAAATCTGTCCCAGGAGTTTATAAAATCCCGGTAATAAAGGGTCAGCAGGAAATAATCTTTTAGCAATATCCCAATAATATTTGGCAGAATCAGGATTTATCAGCTTTGAGTATGCGATTCCAAGATTCAGGTATGCATTTACATCTGTACTGTCCAGCTTAATAGATTTGTGCAGGTAAATCAATCCTTTGCAAACAATAGCATTGGATTGAAGTGTGTCAGGGGTTTGTTCCGCCAGGTTTATATACCATGCACCGGCATTATCATTTGCCTTTACACTGTTTGGCACTGTATTTACATCTTTTGTAAAAAGGGTAAAATTATTTTTCCAGTCTTTATTTCTGGCAATGGTTTCTGCCCCGGTAACAATCACCAATAAGCAGGTCAGGCTAATAATGATTGGTTTCCGCTGGACAAGTTTTAGGTTTTTTGTACTATAAAATATTGCCCATGCAAGCAGTACAGTAAATCCAAATGAAGAATGAAATACAAGCCTTTCGCCCATAGTGGTACCGATATTAAGCAGGAAATTAGATACCATAAAAAGGTTTAGGAGGAAAAAGAAAAATGGAAAGGCGAGAATACTGCGCATCCTCCATAATTTTATGCTTCCGTATACGATTGCCAAATAAGCCAGTATACTTAGCCAAACCAAGGGGCTTGAAAAGCTGCGATAAGGTATTTGAGCATAGCCATAATCACTTGCCAAAGGATAGGGAAAAAACAACATCCATAAGTATTTTCCAACAATATAAATTTCTGTAGCTATTTTTTGGAGCGGAGTGGCTAGTAAATAAGGGTTATTTAAAATATCAAGTTCCTTTTCCTGGTGCGGAAATCCGACAGCAGCGAACCGCAGAATAAAATACAATATGACAATACCAAAATAGGGCAGGCTTTTACTAATAGATTTTCTATATCCTTCTTTAAAGTATAGACCAAAGAGAAGAGGTAAAAGTACTACCAGGGTCAGTGCATATTCTTTTGCAAGCAGGGCAAGAAGAAGGCTTAAAAGCCCGATGAACAGGTATGCAGGTTTTTTTATCTCTCTATACTTAATACTAAAAATTAATACTAATAGTATAAAAAGTAAAGATAATATTTCATCAGAGCTTTTGATATTGGCAACCACTTCTGTATGTATGGGGTGGATAATGAAAAATATAGGAGCGAGGAATGCTATGTCTTTTCCCTGGGGATGTGTTCTTAGCAAAATATGCTGCAGGAAATAAAAAATAGCGAGGGAGCAAAGAACATAAAGAAGGATATTGATAAAATGCCTGGCAGTGACCGATTCGCCAAAAAACTGGTGTTCAACAGCAAATAAAGCGATGGACAAGGGCCTGTAGCGTCCGCCAGTTAAATGTTGGTTGGCATTGTTTTGTTTATAGTAACAATCGTAGGCATCAGAGGTTAGTATTTTTCCAATTCCTGCTATTCCTTTTTGCACATAATCGTTTTTCTGTATAACGGCCTCATCATCTAAAGCGTATTCATTACTTAGGGAATTGGCATAAAAGCAAAATGCCAAAAGGGCAAGGAAAATATATTTGATTCTAACAGAAAAGCCAAATACAGAAAGTCCCTGTTTTACAGGGGAAACTTTCGAAGTATTTCTCTCAATTGCCACAAAGAGTTCCGGGATTATTTTTTCATGATACCTGCTGATGGATTAGCGAGGGCATTTAGCCCGTTCTTCGCCTCCTGGTAATCGGGTTTTAAAGCAAGGGTTTTTATCCAGGCAGTTCGGGCAGAATCGTCTTTATGTGCCAGGAAATAAACTCCACCCAGGTTATACCATAATTCAGGATTTGTGGAATCCTCACTGAGTCCTTTTTTTATATCGTTTATAGATAGCTGGATATTATTAGGCCCCACTGCCCTTGCCTCATTTAAATAAGATTGTGCCAATAAAGGCTGGAAAAACTTTACTTTAGGATGATTGGGATAAAGTCCGCCCTGAACCAAATCCCAAAAGTATTTTGCCGAATCAAGATTAGAGAGATAGTAGTAGGCTATTCCGATATTTATAAATGGGTCGGGAAAAGTTTTATCGAGGTTGATTGCCCGCCTGCAAAACATAACTGCACTATCAAGCATGTTTGTTTTACGGCTTTCATTCCCCGGCTGAAGTGACAGGTTAATATATCCCACCGTGGCATTACAATCGGCAAATTCACTATTAGGTACAACAGTTACATCGTGCATAAATAAGACGTAATCATTTTTCCAATTAGCATTTCTTGCTATGGTTTCCCATGCGCAAGTGAGTAGTAGTACAGCTATAGCAACCGTAATAGATATTTTACGCAACGAAAAAGTTACTTTTCTTGTGAAGCGAAAAACAAGATAGGAGATAACAATAACGAAGCCCAGCGAAGCATGGTAATCGAATCGCTCGCCAAACACGGCCCCCACATTGATGAAAAAATTCGAAATGGGAATAAGCATGAGTACAAAGAAAAATATGGGGAAAGCCATACTATCTTTTTTCTTCAATAGTTTGAAGCCCCAGTAGATAATACCAATAAAGGTGAACAGGGAAAGCCAAACGGTAATATTTTTGAAGTTATGGTAGGGGATTTGGTTATAAGAATAATCACAGGAAAGGGGATAAGGTACAAAGAGCATGAATAAATATTTACCAAGGGCATACCACTCAGTAGCGAATTTTTGAATGGATGTTGCGAGGTAATAAGGGTCTGTACGTAATTGGTTGTTGATAAACCTTACGGTGGGATCTGAGTGTGGAAATCCAACCGAATAGAACCGCAGCATAAGGTAGGCAAAAGCTGATACGAAGTATGGGATACTCAGGGAAATAATATTTTTTTTATTCTCGCCGGGGTATAGATAAAATAGCAGCGGCAGCAACACCACCAGCATAAGTGCATATTCCTTTGACAGCAGGGCAAGGAACAAGCTGCCAACACCAAAATATAAATACTTTTTGTTTCGTTTTTGCAGGTGCTCTAGACTGAAAATAAGGGTCAGCAGGATAAAGAACAGGGAAAGAATTTCATCAAAGCTTTTGATGTTGGCTACCACCTCCGTATGCAAAGGATGAATAGCAAATAAAATGACGGCTAAAAAAGCGTAATCTTCCCCCCTGGGAATTTTCTTCAGGAGAAAATTAGACAGGAAATAAAAAATGGCAAAAAGGGTTGCAATAAAGAAAATGATGTTTACCAGGTGCCTGAGAAAAACGGAGTCTCCAAAAATACTTTGCTCAATGGCAAAAGCGACAATGGAAAGCGGACGATATCTCCCCCCGACAAAATTTTGGCTTGCATGAAGATTTTGTAAATAGCTCGAATATGCATCCGCAGTCATGATTTTATAAATCCCGCCCACACCTTGTTGCACATAAGCATTACCAAGTATCACCCCATTATCGTCGAGGGCGTATCCATTCCACAGGGTGTTTCCATAAAAAAGTAACCCGATTGTTGCAAGGATAATATACTTGATACGTAAAGGAAAATTAAAAACAGGCTGCCGGGGAGCCGGGACAGGAGTTGCAGGTTTAATATCTTTTTTTGCCATTACTGTCTCAAATATACGGGTATTTATTTACCCTGATTCATTTGTGAAATCGCTTCTAATCCCCTTTTTGCGTCGGTATAATTGGGTTGGATCTGCAAGGTTCTTGTCCACGCATAGCGGGCAGAATCATAAAGTTTCAAAGTATAATAGGCTCCCCCCAGGTTATACCATATAACTGCATTTGTATCACTCATGCTCAACGCTTTTTGTATCTCCCTTAACCCGGCATAAGTATTTCCCTTATTGCTTAAATCAAGACCCCGCTGGAGGAAGAAAGGGATAAGCAAAGCATATTTTGACTTTAAGGAGGGATGATTTGGATGCAGTTTCCCCACCATATCCCAAGAATATTTGGCACTATCTATATTTTCCTTATGGAAATAGATGGCTCCCAGGTTAAGGTAAGCTGCCTCGTAATTTTTATCGTAGGTTAGTGCCCTTCTTGTATATTTCGAAGCAGAGTCAAGGTATTCAACAGCCTGTGCCGCATTTTTCGACCGGTAATCATCTTCGCAAAGGCTTAGGTACCCAAATCCCGCATTATTATTGGCAAGACAGCTATTGGGCACTACATTAACGTCATGAATAAACAAGGAAACATCATCGGCCCAGTTTGTATTTCTCACGACAGTTTCACCCAGGCAAATAGCAGATAGCAGGCAAATAGTTGACAATACAATTATTTTTTTTGTACTAAATTTAATCTTTGATAAAGCTTTTAAGCTGTACCATGACAGTATAATTACTAAGCCGAGGGAGGAATGAAATACAAGGCGTTCGCCCATCGTAGCGCCAATATCTATTAGCAGATTAGATACCATAAAGATGTTCAACAGGAAGAAAAAAACGGGAAAAGCAAGTATGCTTTTACGCATCATAAGCCTAATACCACAGACGAATATAGCTATGTAGATAGATAGGGAGAGCAGTACGGTAATGTCGGAAAAAGTATGGTATTTGATTTGATTGTAGGAATAATCAGCCGACAAGGGATACGGAATAATTAATAGCTTGAGATATTTCCCAAGCACAAACCATTCTGTGGCTAATTTTTGCAAAGGAGTAGCATATAAGTAGGGATTTGCCAAAATATCAGTAGTGCCAATTATGTTGCTATGGAAGCCTACAGCATTCAGGCGCAAAAGAATATAAACAACCACTACTCCCATATAAGGCAAGCTGGCAATAGCGGCCTCCATAGGTTTCTTTTTGTCTAACAAATAAAATAAAAGTGGTATGAAAAATACAAGAGTCAATGCATATTCTTTAGCAAGGAGGGCAAGCAAAAGTGAACCACAACCTAATAAAAGCTGTTTGTTTTTTTTCTCCCGTAGGTATCGCAAGCTATAGATAAAGGTAAGCACAATGAAGATGACAGAAAGAATTTCATCAAGACTTTTGATGTTGGCTACTACTTCCGTATGTAAAGGGTGTATGGCAAATAGCACTGTTGCAAGGAAGGCACAGTCGCTCCCTCCCGGAGCTTTAAACAACAGAAATTTATCGAGAAAATAAAATACGGATAAAATGCAGATGATATACGCTATAACATTGATAAAGTGCATAACATGTGCCAGCCGGTATGTAGTTTCTGCCGTTTGACTATTTGCATCTGCCGGGTTATTATCTAACCATCCAAATAGGGTTTGTTCAATAGCGAACACTATCTCTGATAATGGCCTGTAGCGCCCCCCTTTAAGCTGTTGGGTAGGGTCGCCTCCCATATTTTTATAATAGCTGTAATACGAGTCGGTAACAAGTATTTTAGGTATTCCTGAAATGCCCATTTGCACGAAAGCATTTCTTTGTATGGCTATGCTATCATCCAGGGCATACCTGTTACTGACAGAGTTTATATAGAAAATAAAACCAATAATTGCCAATATCTGGCATTTTAATTTGAACGAAAAGGAGAATATAGAAGGCTTTACTTCCTGTGTAATTTTTATTTGTTTCTTAGGAGGTATAGCCACGGTTAATTATCTTTTTTTATAGGAATGAGTGACGCCAACCCTCTTTTTGCATCCGCATTGCCCGGTTTATATTGCAGTGCCCTGAGCCATGCATATCTTGCCGAGTCGTAGAGCTGTTCGGTAAAATAGGCACCTCCTATATTATACCATATATCTGAATTGGCAGAATCGTAAGCGAGTGCTTTCTTCAGGAGAATAATACCCTGGCGGGGATTGCCTTTATGACCAACATCCAGGCCCTTAGAAAAATAAGCCTGGCAAAGCATCATAAAATTTTGTTTTATGTCGGGATAGTTTGGGTTTAGTTTCTTTACCATTTCCCAGCAACGCGCCGCGCTGTCAAGCATACCCTGCAAGTAATACGTGTCTCCCAAATTCCTGTATTCCATATCAAATTTAGGGTAGATGGATAAAGCCTTCAATGCATATTTCCGGGCAGAGTCCAGGTAGATATTAACCTGGTCGGTTGTGAGTGCTTTGTCCTGGGAAAGTGTAATGTAAGCACAGGAAGCATTATTATTCACCAGGAAGCTATTGGACGATACTCCCGCATCATGAATAAATAAGCTGGTATCATCCCTCCATTGGGCATTTCTTGTAACTGTTTCTCCTAAACATACTACACCAATGACTGACATAATTCCAATTACCACATTCTTTTTGGTTTTTAATGGCATTTTTGAAACGGCAGTAAACAGGTAATAAGACAAAATAATTACCAAACCCAATGAAGAATGAAATGCAAGGCGCTCACCCATAGTGGCTCCAATGTCAAGTAAAAAATTGGAGACCATGAAAATATTCAGCAAGAAGAAGAACACAGCAAAAGAAAGTATGTTTTTTTTACGAAGTAATATAATTACCCATGCAAAAATTCCTATATAAATGGCTAATGACAAAAGTACTGTTATATCTGAAAAGCTATGATAGGGTATTTGGTAATAAGAATAATCGCTCGCAAGCGGGTAGGGCAGGAGCAATAATTTTAAATAGTTGCCCAACACAAACCATTCTGTAGCTATTTTTTGAGCAGGTGTAGCAAAAAAATAGGGGTTAGTATAAACATTAGTTGCAGGGGGTACTGTTCCAAAAAGCCCGACAGCATTACTCCGCATGAGAAGATATATTATAAATACGCCATAATAAGGGATGGCTGCTGCTAAAGCAGATTCCGGTTTTTTTTCTCCTAGGAGGTAAAAGAGAAGGGGGATAAAAAATACTAAGGTAACAGCATACTCCTTTGAGAGCAGGGCAAGAAAAAAATAAACGGAACCCCATACGAGATGGTTGGTTTTCCGGCTCTGTAAATAAGTAAGGCTATATATAAATGTAAGCATTATAAAAAGCATAGACAGGAGCTCATCCAGGCTTTTTATATTGGCTACAACCTCCGTATGTAAAGGGTGAATAATAAATAAAAATGTCGCAATAAATGCAATGTCACTTCCCCAGGGTACCTTTTTTAACAGAAATTTTTCAAGAAAATAGAATATGGCAATTACACCTGCCATAAAGGTGATGATATTTATAAAGTGGCGGAAATAAGGCTGTATATCTGAATCGCCGAATAGTTGTTGTTCGATGGCAAATACAATTTCTGACAGAGGGCGGAACCTTCCTCCCGACAATTGTTTGGAGGAAGCTTTTCCAATATAATTGTAATAGCTGGCATAAGAATCATTAGTGAGAATTTTAGGAATGCCTGAAAAACCCATCTGCACATAGGCGTTATGCGCGATGGTAAGGGTATCATCCAGGGCATACCTGTTAAATAAGGTGTTGGCATAAAACAAAAAGCAGGTGCAGCAAAGAATGATGCACTTTGTTTTATATGGAAAAGGAAATATACCGCCTGATTTAGCAACGGGAATGTTTTTGGCCTGTTTTTTAGGAGGTACAGCCACAGTTATTACTGAGTTTTTTTAACCGGGACTAACGATGCCATCCCCTTTTTAGCCTCTGCCTGATTAGGGTCAAGTTCCAACGTTCTTTTCCATGAGAGATAGGCAGAATCATAATTCCCCCCTGTAAAATAGGCTCCACCCAAATTATACCAAAGTTCTGCGTCGGTAGGATTTACTTTTATACCCTTATATATTTCTCTTGTCGCGGCAGCATAATTATGTTGTTCTCCATAATGGGTTGCTTTGCTCAGATATTGCCTGCCAAGGATAAGAAAATATCTTTCTATATCGGGATAATCAGGATACACCCTTTTTACCATTTCCCAATAAATCTTAGCACTGTCCGGCATTTGCAATTCGTAGTATGCATCACCCATATTTAAGTAACTGCTTACATAAGCGCTTCTTTTATGCAGGAATATAGACTTTCGCAGGTACTTGATAGCCAGGAGCAGTGTGTCTCTTTTATTAATACTGTCTTTTGCCTTTTGCCCAAGGTCAATGTAACGGGCTCCCGCATTGCCATTTAGCATTATGCTTTCGGTACCAATAGTTACATCATGGGTGAATAAGGTAACATCGTTTTTCCATTCCAGGTTTCTTGCCATTGTTTGATATCCAAATACCACTATCAATGCACAGGATAATCCGAAAGCAAGGGAACGCTTTTTTTGCAAACCCCATTTTTTTATAAGCTGAAAAAGACCGTAAGAAAGTAAAATGGAAAATCCGAATGATGAATGAAAAATAAGACGCTCGCCCATTGTAGCGCCAATATCCATCACCAGGTTTGAGACAAGTGAAAGGCAGAAAAGATAGAAGAACACTGCAAATGCCAGCGGATTTCGTTTTGATAAGAGCCGTATGCCCCATACAATAGAAGCTATATAGAAAAGCTGGGTAAATATTACCAATATGTCAGTAGGGCTCCGGTAGGGAATACTGTTATAGGAGTAATCGCTTATAAGCGGGTAAGGGACAAAAAGCATCCACAGGTATTTTCCAAGCATGAAATATTCGGTGGCAAGTTTTTGAGCATGTGTGGCAAGTAAATAAGGATTATCCAGTATTTCGGCCGACTCTACATGGCCATTAAAGCCAACTGCTTTATACCGCATTATCATATAAATTACTAATACTGCATAATATGGAAGAGTGTTCAGGAAAATAGAAGACAGCTTTTTAGTCCGTAATAAATAGAACACCATGGGTAGGAGTATTGCCAATGTTACCGCATATTCTTTAGCAAGCAGGGAAAGAAAATAACATATCAATCCCAGGGCAAGGTCCCGTATTTTTTTGCTATCCATGTAACGTAAGCTGAAAATAAAGGTAAGGCAGATTAGCAGGAGCGACAGAATTTCATCCAGGCTTTTTACATTGGCAACTACTTCGGTATGTATAGGGTGGATAGCAAAGAATATGGTAGCAAAAAAAGATATGTCTTCCCCATACGGAATATTCTTTAACAAGTACATGGAAAGAAAATAAAACATAACCAGTATACAGGCCACGTAGCAAAGCACACTGAAAAGATGGCGCTGGATATGGATAGTGTGGGTCGCGTCTTCTCCAAAAATGGCATGCTCTATAGCAAATATCACTTCTGACAAGGGGCGGTACCTTCCCCCGGAAAGTTGTTGGCCCGAATTCATTTTTTTGTAATAACTGTCATACGCATCAGTAGTCATTATTTTGCCAATTCCACTGAAACCATCCTGCACATACATATTATTTCCTATAACAATGCCATCATCAAGGGCATATTCATTACCCAGTGAATCGGCATAAAAAATAAAGCTCAATATAGCAAGTATGATTAGCTTCATGTTAAAGTTAAAAGGAAAGACAGGGGTTACAGCTACCGGTGGAATATTTTTTACCACTTTGGCTTTTCCAGGAACAGGTTTTGGGGTAGGTTTATTGTTAGCCATTACTGGTAGAGAAGTTTAAATTGTAATCGCTTTACGGTACCACGGTAGTTTTTACGAATGTTTTTATCGAGCATGGCAATATCCTTGTATTGTTGAAACATTTCAATTAAAATCATATCGAAAGCTGAACTTTCGACAAAGTTAATTTCTGTTTCAAAACCGCAAACACCTAAAGCCCCTGTATGCTGTAAAAATCTCCGTATAGTTTTTTCGTCCGTATTCAGAGTTTTACAACTGCCGAAGTGTATAATCTTATCATGGCAAGTGCCTTGCAGAATATCCGCTAACTCATCAAGGGTTACAAACTCTTTACCTACCTGTATACTTTCCGGCTGGCCATGAAAAGCAAAGTAACAAATGGAATAGTCCTTATATTTTTTCTGTTGCCATAAAGAGAGGTAATATTCCAGGTTTTCACGCGTACCACATTGCTTATATATATAATTGATTTTGCAGTTTTGCTGCAGAAAATTAAGCGCAGCCCGGACACTCGAGTTATCCCGCAAATCTTTTTGCCAGTCTCCCTCCAGGCAGAAAACATACTTTCTATAATACTTTGCTAAACTCATATATGAATGGGGTGGTGCACAAAAATAGAAAAATAGCGATAATTGGGGGTTATAGCCTATACTGCCGCATATTATTACGGGCAAAGTAAAATATAATCAGGTGAATATCTTTTATTTATAGTGGACTGCCACAGGTATTACACAAATAGTTAAATTCGCAGCCCATTTCTAAAAACCGGGCCCATAGCTCAGACGGTTAGAGCAGCGGACTCATAATCCGTTGGCCGTAGGTTCAAGTCCTACTGGGCCCACAAAGATAATCAAGCATTTGCGACTATCGCAAGTGCTTTTTTATTTGGAGGTGTGCGATATTGGTGTGCACTATTTTTTAAAACCTATTATAAAAACTGGTCCCAAAGATAATGAATCAGAATAATTAGTTTCGGTTTTTTCCTCCGCTGCTCTAACCGTCTGAGCTATGTTAGATACCATGAATAGAATAATTTTAACTATATACTTACTCCTTGTCAATCTGCTTTCCTAAAAGTGACCGTTCTTTGCCTGTTCTCCTAATTATTTCTACCTTTGCTCCTGTTATGAGCCATGCTTTAAAGAAATATTCTTCTCTTTTTCTTCTTGGAATCTTTCTCTTCGCCTATACAGAGAAAGGGATACACGATATTTTACATGCCGATGATGAGCATTGCCATTCTCTTACCGAAAAGCACTTCCACAATCAGGAGCACCATTGCTTTATCTGCGATTTTAATATCTCATTATCCGACAATCATACTTTCTTAAGCCAGAATTCTTTTCTGCAATATGCAAACGGCATATTTTTTGTAATATCAGAACAAAATCTTGTTCTACGCAATTCAACTTCCCTCTCAGCACGAGGTCCTCCTCAAGTAATTTAACAATGAACAATATTCCTTTGATATAAGGGATTATTGATTTCTCCTTGTTTTCTCTACTTACAAACGTGAGCAAGCCATAGGTCTTGTTAATGTTTAATTATTCTATATGCTAAAATTGAAGATTGCAATTGTGCTGCTTGCCTGTTGTATTATAAATACGTCTATTCAGGCTCAATTAACCAATAATTGCACCCTTACTTTATCAGGTGTAATAACGGGTTCTGATAGCAGTAAGCCCCTATTTTCGGTAGCAGTGGGCATATCAGAAAATTCGAAAGGTTCCTATACTGATAGTAAGGGAACATTTTCAATCACTGGTATTTGTTCAGGCACCTACCATGTTGAATTTTTCCTGATGGGATATATGAAAATAGATACCCTTCTGGACATTCATTCTAACAGAAGGGTCAGGCTGTCTCTTAAACCTGACCATGTAAACCTGAATGAAGTACATATACAAAGTAATAAAGTAGAAAAAAACAATATCCAAACCCTTACCGAAACATCCATATCTGGTGCACAGCTTCAGCAAACAAGGGGTGAAGTTTTAGGCGATGCACTCAAAAACATTACAGGAGTAGATGTGATTAGCACAGGGCCTACTATTGTAAAACCCGTTATCCACGGGCTCTATAGTAACAGAATCCTTATCCTTAACAACGGTGTACCACAAGAAGGACAACAATGGGGAACAGAACACGCACCTGAAATAGACCCTTTTATCGCAACCAAATTGACAGTCATTAAAGGAGCTGCAAGTATCCGTTATGGTTCTGATGCCATTGGTGGTGTGGTACTGGTTGACCCTGCTGATTTACCCACCAACAAGAGCTTGGGTGGGGAAATTAACCTTGATGGAATGGATAATGGCAGGATGTATTGCGGTTCGGGGATATTGCAGGGAGCATTGGGAGACTCCAGCTTGAGTTACCGCATTCAGGGGACTTATCGGAGGTCTGGAAACCTTTCCGCTCCAAATTATGGACTCGATAATACGGGCACATTGGAAGAAAACTATTCGGGTGCTCTGGGTTACAATAAGGCGCATTACGGTGTTACTGCTTACTACAGTCATTTTTATACTGAAATAGGCATAAACAGGAACACCGTTGCAGGTAATGCTACTGAATTGCTCGACTTGTTTAACCTTAATCATCCTATTGTAGACAGTGCTTTTACCTATAAAATCCAAAGGGGATTTCAAACAGTATCTCATGATATGGTAAAAGCATCGGGCTATTTGCAATATGCAGGTTTTGGTAAGCTTGAAGCAACATTTGCAAGACAGGTCGACAGCAGACAGGAATATAGTTTTGAGGTTCCATATTCCCCATTAGGCCAGCTTAATAATGCTGCTGAAAATGATTTCGAGTTAATTACGCACACCGCTGAACTGGTTTGGGAACATAATCCCGTGGGGCATATTACAGGCAGCATTGGTGCCGATTTCATGACACAGGGCAATGTTTACACTGGTTTAGCCTATGCCCCTGTAATACCTAACTACAGAAATTATTACGGTGGCTTATTTATCATTGAAAAGTGGAGCCTTACTAATAACTTTTTGCTGGAAGGCGGAATACGTTACGATTACAAATGGCAACGGGAATACATGGAAAATGCAACTACGCTGGGCCTTTATGATAACACCCAAACTTACAACAGTACAAGTGCAACTCTTGGGGCTACATATCGCATATCTCCAAAGTTAAGTTTGGATTTTAATGCAGGTAACGGATGGAGGGCTCCTTCGGTATATGAGTTATATGCTTTTGGCATACACGGAGCAACTGCAACATTTGAAGTGGGAGATAGTACACTTAAAGTAGAAAAATCATATGATTGTACTACTTCCCTGCATTATGAAGGTGAGAAGGTGTTTGCGGATATTGGGGTTTATATTAACTACATCAATAACTACATGTACCTGCAACCACAGGCTGGGAAATCAGATGCTACGGTGCAAACCATAGAAGGCGTTTTCCCCCGTTTTAATTTCACACAAACGGATGCACTTTTTAAGGGAGCTGACTTCGATGTAAAGTGGCACATAACAAATCATTTGCAATACGAGCCGAAAGTAACGCTTGTTTTTGCCAATGATTTAACAAACCATGATTACTTAGTATTAGTTCCTCCCCAGCGTTTTCAAAATTCGATAGAATACAGGTGGCGGAAATTAGGGAAGCTGTCAAATGTATTTATCAATGTTGGAAATTCTCTTGTTCTGCAACAAACCCGTGTTCCTCCTAACAGCGATTTTGTACCCCCTCCTGAAGGGTATAGTTTATTTTCTGCTGCTATTGGCCTTTCGGTATTCTTAGGCAAACAGGAAATGAGCATCTGTCTCCAATGCAATAATATAGCGAATACTGCTTATCGGGATTATTTGGATTTCTTCCGCTACTACGCAGATGAGCCAGGAAGAAGTTTCCAGCTTAAAATAAGGATACCCTTTCAATTTTATTCTAATAAAACACAACAAACGACCAACAATTAAAAACAATTAATCAAAAACAAAATGAAAAAATCAATTTTCTTTCTCACAACCATCGCATTCATAGCAGTTGCTGCTTTTATGCTTAGCACTTCATCGTGCAAAAAATCGGAGACTGTAGTTACACCTCATCCACCTGCCAATGAATTTCTAACTACAGTTGTTATGGAATGTATCAATAACAACGCACCACATGATACGGAAACATGTATTTGGAGGGACCTTACTCCAAGTGGTTCTAACCCGCCTGACACATCACTCGCATTCTTAAATTTAGCAAGAAATACAACCTATGCTGTTAAGCTATATGCCCTTGATGAAACTAAAACGGCTACGCCAATGTTGGCAGATACCAATCATTTCGACATCAACAAAATTGCTTCCACCACAGTTGATGTTCAAACTGAATTAGAGCAAAGGGTAAACTATCACCTCATTTGCTTTACTTTAACACAGGGCACGGGTGTAGGATTAGTAAACGACCTAAGTATTGTCCGTGACGATTATGATAATAATAGTCCTCCTTTACAAGTCGGTTTTGTAGATACATTCACTACATTAAATACTGCTGTTTCTGGTGGACGTATGGAAGTGGTTCAACATCACCAGCCTAATGTAAAGAATGGTTCATGTGAACCTGGCTCCATTGATTATGATGTGTTCTTTAACGTAAATGTTAAATAGTACAAGCATTAACAACTAATTAAAAAAACGAATTATGAAAAATCTATCAATTTTTATTTTGCTGCTTGCCCTTAATATGGGTGCAAATGCCCAAGATGCAGCTACCCCAGCTAAAAACTCTGACAACTCTACCATGAGTAATGGTTTCATCGGCTTAATAGGAGGATACTCTATTTCAATGGGTAATTGGACACATACTTCTTACATAACTGGTGACGCTGGCAAATGGTTATCAGATAACCCAGATAATTTATCTGCGGGTTTTGCAGGTAACGGAAGTACGTATGGTGTAGAGGGTGGCTGGTATTTCTGCAAATACTTAGGTATTGGCGGGGTGGTGAGTTATTCTCATTATGGGTTTAGTGGACTTGACTCTATTTCCGCAGGATATGATAAATCATTTGATGTGGACCAAATTACAACTACTGTTTCTGGAGGGTATGACATCTGGAATTTTATGGGTGGCTTATATTTCAGGTACCCATTCTCTGATAAGTTTGCCATTACTGCAAAACTTTTAGGCGGATTTACAAGTGCTACTACTCCGCAGATAGACGTTGCGGTGGAAGATGGTGGTGTGGAAGATGGGACATTTACCCAACAAAGATGTACTGCTAATTCGTTTGGCTATATGGCAGGACTAGGGGTTAGCTATAAACTAAGTAAATGCATGGGCCTTAATCTGCAAGGTATTTATGCTTCTTCTGAACCTGATTTTCTGATAGATAATACCAATCGTAATAATACCATAGGAAGGTTAATAACGGAGTATAAGCAACCTTTAACAAGTATTAATATTTGCTTGGGCGTGACATATCTCATTAAGGCTAAATAATGATAACGCACTTAGTCATCCGCTTACTTTTCTGATTTTTCGTGAACTAAGTTGTGTTTTGGTAGGGCCCAGTGTAAATACTGGGCTCTTTTTTGTACCCCACTATAGATAACTTTATAAGTTTGTTAATAGTGGTTCAATAAATATAAACAGAATAATCAATATTGACCAATATCCATTCCGCTATTACTTGTTAAGCCATTTTTACTTACTTGAAGGGTATGTATTCCATAATGTGCGCTCTCTCCGTCATTAACTGCATATATTTCTTTTACATACTCACCCAAGTAAAACAAGACAAGATGTTTGACTGTACCTCCATCGTTAACCTTATCAAAGAATACGTCAAAGTCTACTACGTCTCCAGTGCTACCAAGCCTTATACGACCATATTTATCTGCATGACCCAATAATATCCGAACTTTTTTATAACTACCATCTAACAAAGCCATTTTGATTTCATCGAGGGTTTTAATATTGCTATTTTGATTTTGAGAAGTCGAATTTTCTGGAACATTACTAGTTGAACTATCCCCCTTGCCATTAGTAGATTCCTTTGCTAACAAATCAACTTTATATATCTCCTTTGCAGGGTCAGTACATACTTTTTTGAAACTATTATCTTCCCATAATTCCTTAACCAAAGAAAGGGTATTATCCTTTTTAAATAAGATATACCTGAAAAACGTAATATCATCACTAGCAGGGTTTGTTACCTGATTGTAGTTTTGAATTGCAGCATATTGTTTTAAAACGGTCCCATAACCATCAGGAATTTTTAAGGAATCTATATAGGAAAAATCCTTTGTTCCAGTTATATCCTTTAAAAGCAATGAATCTGTTCCATGCACTGTGGCCTCACATTCAAACCTTTCAATGACTTGGGATTGACCACTAGGCGATTTAAGTAAAACGTTGCATATATCGTTACCAAACTTGGTCTTACCACCAGCGGCAAAATTAACTTCATAGTTATTGTTTTCATTTCGCTTGTCCTTATTACTACATGAAATAAGGACCATAGAGATAACAATAATGGAAAATAGATTTAATCTTTTCATGGTTTTTTGAATTGGAAGGGTTGTTTTCATTGCTAGTCATGTCTACGATACCAGCAAATATAGACATTACCCTGAAATTGGTACCATGATTACCAAGAAGGAGCTAGAACAAGCGGTTTATAATTTCGCTGTTTCTCTTGAAAAAATAAAAAAGGACAGGAAACTATCCTACACTCAACTTGCCGATATTATGCAGATTGAAAGGGCTAATGTGATAAGAATAATAGTACAAAAGAACGTAAATGTGAGCCTTAAAACTATAGTATCTACTTGTAAAAATCTTGGGATTAAAGTAAGCGAGGTTATTGATTTAAAATAATCTTACATTTCGCTCCAAGAGACTTATTCACTCTTCATTGCGCCACTTTCCGCTATCTAACAAACAAGAGTAGCTTGACAAAGACAGTCGCTACACTTGTAAGACTTAAAAACGCTTTCTTGTAATTGAAATTAATTCGGCCTCTACTTGGATTTTGGGAAAGCAGGACGTAGATATTCCTTAAAGTAGGCTTCTGACACATAAGATGTCGGGGTTACTTCAAATATCCTAAACCTTATCATCTTTGCGTATAAGAATTTGATTTCCCCGTTTTCTTCAACTACATCTTTAATCTTACAGTATTTACGACAATAATCATCGTAGTATACCCTGCGAGCAGTTACTTTTCTATAACCTTTAACACGTTTATCTATACCTTCCATAGTATACTTGGGATAAACCGTAGTCCGATATATAATTTCATTGATTTCCCTTTCTAAGCGAATCTATAAAACCATGAGTAGGTGGGGGAGGTAATGTATCCCCCATTTGTCGAGCAATTATTATATACCTCGTCCAATAATGAATTTCCGCATCTGATAATTCGCTCACTCTCGCTTTTTTGAATATTAAGTTTAGCTTTTGTCTTACTTCAACTGTATCTATTGGCTTGTTTACCTGTGCAAATAATTGAGTAGTAGGAAATATAAGAATGGCTAATGGCAACAGGATTTGTTTCATAGTGGATTTCTTATTTGTTTATTCATATAGACAAACGCTTTTCTGACTACCGCTGTATAATTCTTATGTACGAAGGTTTCCTTTTCGCCATGTCTCTTATCAGTAACAGTCATTAGAAGGCTCTCATCTTCATCCATATCAAAAGTAACACTATACTTTAAGAGAATCAATTTCAGTTTGGTTGTATTTTTCATGTTATCACTGAAAATAATTCACCTTGTTGTTTAGTCCTTTTTTGATACTTTCTTACCCCTATAATATCCAAAGGCATAGCTAAGGGATAGAGCCACAAGCAATATTATTTTGATTAATATTGGTGGTAATTTCAAAGAATCTAAAAGTAATAAATGGTTCATGGTTGCTTATGTTTTATATAAGGTAAAGATACGTAGTAAATTTATGTTACCTATATCTTAAAAACCTTTTGTCATTCTTTAAGTATTTCAAACCTGCCTCGTAGGCTTTATTAGTTGCATTCCAGCAACTCATAAAGTCCTCCGCTGCTTTTGGGTTAATTTCATTGATTCTTCTTTCCTGATTTTGAAAATCAAAATCACTATTAAAATCCTTCTTATTGAAGCTGCCTTTAGGATTTTGGTTATAAAAATACATTAAGCTATAAGCCCTTACCCAAAGAGTGTTTAAAGTATCGCTTTTCAAAAGATACGTATTAGCAAGCTGACCCTGCATAATCTCTTTCATATACATAGTCCACCAATAAGTAGTGGAATTATCCCATTTAAGTGCTTCCTTTCTAGTCATTATCCTGTCACCCATTCTTAATATTGCGCTTGAAAATTCATTCATATTTGCTTCATCGGATAGAGAGGCGTTCTTATTTGCTTCTAATTGTGCAGCCTCATTTAAAGCAAGCTGATGCCTCAGTACTTGAAGCTCCATTTTAAGTGTATCTATTGTTCTATTCGAGTTGGATAATAAAGAATCAAATCCTTTAATGTCTACTTGTTGTTTTGATATAAATAATGAAACCTTCGTTGAGTAATAGCCTATAACTATTGCTACAATGATAGAAACATAGCCTTCAACAGAGATTCCCTTTAATGCTCCCTTTATCTTGTTAAGTATTGCTTTCATCCCTTTTCGAAGTAATGTTATTGTGCTCCATCTATCTTAATTCTCCCCTTTATTATTGGAACTTTCCATTTGAGCAATGATTTTATTTACCTCTGTCTCCGTTGATTTTAATTTTGCTTGACAAAAGGTAATGAGCTCCGATGCCCTCTTTACTTTCTGAGCCAAAACATCAACTGAAACACTTTCGTTTTCAATTTCTTTAGCAATTGCTTCTAATTGCTTATAAGCTTCCTCATACGTTAAATTCTGTTCCATTGTACTTTGTTTTTTGTTTAACTGTTGTTTTAATTTGAGTGTCCGCAAGTATAATATCAATATCGTTTCCTATCTTAATATCATCTGGATTACTTGTAATTTTATTGTTCGCTTTAACAATGGCAAAGCCCTTTCTTAATATATTATCAGGTGCCATCATTTTAAACATTGAAACAAAATGTCCTAAATAACCCTTTTGATTTTTGAGATACTGAGAATTGAAAGTATTAAGGTTGCTGATTATATTTTTAATGTCATTTATCCTATTGTACAGAATGATTCTGGGTTTTGATAATATTTGAGAGGAAATATTTATTAAAGCGTTTTTATTGTTGTAAATAATAGTCTTTGAGGTATTAATGGTTACCTGATTTATTTGCACCAAGCAGTCTTTGTAATTGTTTAAAATGTTTCTAGTGTTATTTACAACTATGCTATTGAGTACCGATAAAGCCTGGAAGTGAATGGAAAATAATTGTTGTGATTTGATAAGTATGGTTTTTTGAAATGATAAAATTGAATCTTCAAAGGCCTTGTTGTGGGCTATAATAAACTCTGCTGCTTTGGTAGGTGTTTTAGTTTGTGTATGGGCCATTAAATCGACTATGGTTTCATTTCTTTGATGTCCAATTCCAGTGATAATGGGGATAGGAAATTTTGCAACTGCCCTACCTATATTATAATCATCAAAAATCAAAAAATCCGTTTGGGCACCTCCACCTCTTGTAATAATCACTGCATCATAAGGCTTATGCGACTCGAATACCTGAATGAGTTTGGCCAGAAATTGTTCCGCATTGCTTTCCCCCTGGACTACCGTATAGTAATCATCAATAAAGAATAAAAAGCCAAAAGGATTGTTTTGTAAAGTGTGTTTAAAGTCTTCTCCACCAGCTGATGTTTTAGAAGAAATTACTGCAATGCGTTGTATTACCGCAGGTAATTTTAACTGGTTATTTTTAGTTAAGTATCTGTCGCCTACTTTTTGAATAAAGCTGTTTTGGGCCACTAATTTCTCAAGTGTGGCTTGCCTTTGCTGTTCTAAAACTCCAAGTGTAAAGTTTGTATCTATTTCTATTACTTCTAAAGACAGACCATAGACACTATGAAATGTAACTTTTACTTGAACTAGTACATTAATGTTGTTCGTGAATTTCTGCCCAGTTACTTGCTCGAAGTACTTAATCCGATTAGTGCCATTACCCCAAGCCTTGCCTGATATTTTTGCAATAATATTATTTGAGTTTGGGTCTTTCTCTACTAATTCAAAAGCATGATAGTTTTTTTGTGGTCGGAATGTATGGTTTGTAATGTCTGCAATAACCCAAAAGCTTTGATTATTAAATGCCGTTTCAATAACACTATTGATTTTAGCATTTAACTCTGAAAGCCTTATAGGATTCATTGTTGACATACTTTAATCATTTTCCGAATATGGATAACCATCAAGCAACCTTGCGAGGTCGATGTCTTTTAGATAATGGTTCAGGTCTTTCTGATTGGCTAGCGGTTCAACCTTCTCAATTTTATTGGTGGCTTTGAAATACCATACCTCAACAAATAGCCCCTTGAGCACGTATAGGACCACCTTATAGCCATAATAATCACGGGCACCGACAAACTCACCCTCGGACCAGACGGTATCGGCACGTTCATTTATATTGAGTTTTAGGAAGCTGCCCTGGTTCATCAAACTATTAATGAGTATATTGATTACTTTTATTGGGGAATAATAACAAAAATAGAGTTATCGTAGTAAACTATTATCAAGAATGGAGTTAAATATTAAACAACGCTTCTTTGTCGTTGGGGTTTATGTGGCTATAATTCTCTTTATTGGTCACTATTTTAGCAATGATTGGCAGTTTCTATTTGATTCAACTAATAAGTTAAATGCAGTTCTAATAGTAACGGGCCTTGCTCTTATCCTTAGCTCGTATATTTCTGAGCCTTATTTCTCGAAACCCATTGATGTAATCACACGATGGAGTGCAATTTTCCTTTTTTTGCTGGGACTTAATAACAAAGAATCATTACTCTTTTATGATTGTTGGAAATATAGTTCCTTAGGTTTTACTGGAGCAGCCCTGTTGCTTATTCTACTTAACGGCTTTTCAAAATTCGAGAAGTTCCAACAAATTGGAGTGGATATTATCTGTAAGATTTCACGGCCAGAAATCGTCTTTTCAGTCCTCTACTTTGATATTGTAATTTCTTTCTATCAGCACAATGATAACCCAGTTGAGTTTCCTGTTCTAATAGGGTTTGGTTTTTTGCTGATGATTAATAAGCCCATTATATGGTTCACAAAATGGGTTGGAAGCCTTTTACATTACATATCCAGCAAAACAGTCTCAAGTCAATTTATTGGTCAGGTAATAGGGCATGAAAGTGGGGACCAGTATAATGTAGAAATTGCCAGTAATAATCCAGCGAGGCAAAAGGAATTAAAGGGCAATCTTGTTTATCTTGAAAATGTATCTAATGGCGTGGCTGGTATTATAATTAATGAAAAGATTCTTTTGGGGAAAAAGTGGATTCAAGTTGTTTCTCTTAGGGACAAGGATAACAACCTAGTTTCGTTCAATATTAAATCATTTCAATTATTAGCAAATCAAAAAACGATTTTTTCAAAAACAAATGCTGTATATATTCTGAATATAGCTTCTATTCCCGAAGAGGTAAAAGAAACGATAGAAGAGAATCATGTTTACAAGAACTTTAAGAATCTAATAGGTTATGTATGTGTAGGTTCAACAATTAACAAAATAAAATTCGAGAAACTATTTGATGATACTTTGCTTGAAGAGAAGGGTGTTGGAGAAGGTAGTGTCATACAAACGGAAATTGGAACTAAGGAAGTTCTATTCCAAATAATTGATGCAAGGACGGAAAAGGAGAACTTGGAACATAGGGATTCCCATGGCTTTGTAGTAGGGACAGCCCAAAAATTAGGTCAATACAATTTGGCAACGAATGAATTAAGAACTGTAAAATGGCTACCTGAAATATATAGCCCATTATTTTTAATGAACCCTCAACAAGTGACCTATGCTCCTAGTAAATTTATCGGCAAATTACCTAACACAAATTATGGTATTCCAATAAAAAATCCTGCCGAACTGGTTACCCACAATACAGCAATACTTGGTATACTTGGTGTAGGAAAGTCCTTCTTGACTTTTGAATTGATTCAAAAACTAATTGCGACTACATCTGTTAAAATTATTTGTGTAGACCTAACTAATCAATATGTTAAAGCACTTGCGAAATATATTGACTCAGCTTTAATTCAAGAAGATATATCAGAAACAGCCCTTACAGCTTTAAGAGTGAGCCCACCAAATGGAACACAGGATAACCCTGAGAGTTGGGGCAATCAAGCATTATATAAAACTACAATTGCAAACGAATTTGAAGCATTTGTGAATGGCCAGAAAAGAATACTTATTGTAAACCCTGATTGGCACCCTGCTTCAAAGGCTGGCAGTGCTTATAAGATATCGAATAAGGTAGATTTAACAGCAGCGGAGAAAACTAGAATAATTGCTGAAAAGGTATTTATTAAAGCAAGAAGTTTGGGGGAAACTAACGAAGCAAAATTTCTTATCGTGTTTGAAGAAGCACACTCACTAGTACCAGAATGGAATTCGGTTGCTAGCGATGGGGATATAAATGCCACTAACGGAACTGCTAAAGTTATTCTCCAGGGAAGGAAATACGGCTTGGGGTCAATGGTAATAACACAACGTACCGCTAATATCAGTAAGAGTATCCTAAATCAATGCAACACAATTTTTGCAATGCGAGTTTTTGACGATACTGGAAAACAATTCTTAGAGAATTATATTGGTACGGATTATTCAAATCTTCTTCCAACTTTGGAGGAAAGACATTGCATCGCAATTGGGAAAGCAATGAAATTGAAACAGCCAGTAATTTTAGAATTGAATGACGCAAAAGATATTATGTTACAAGTGAATACAGCAAATGAGCCACTACATCAGCCGTAAACGATAATCCGACCAGCTTCATCCTCTCTGTTCTTGAAACCCCAGCCACGTTGCTTATATACCCATCTGGAAAAGTCATAAGCCTTTCAAGTTCCAATATTGAAGGTAAGCGATAACAGCCATTTAAAAACTCATATTCATCCTTATTCCTACTGGCCTTGGCAATATATCCACTCTTCTTTAATATGGCTGGGTACTGCTCCAGTTTCTCTTTGGTTGGCAGTTGAGCAAATGCTTTATCCTTATATATAACGTTGCTTATTCTTCTTTTAAAGTGTCGGAATAGGCCATTGGTTAAAGTAAGTGAACTTGTCAGTATTACATTGGCCTTTTCACTACCTGCATACCCGTTTACCAATACATCCTGATACTTGGTGTTGTTAGGCTTGGGTATTGAAGCTTTTGGGATGTTGGTCCAGTATAGCCTACGTCTGTGGCTTGGAGATACCAATGCCGAATCAATCTTAAGCATCTGTAGGCTATCACCAAATATATTTTTAAGCTCGTTGGTAATGATATTTCGATTTTCACGTGACATGCTTGCCACATTTTCCGCCACTACATATAGATTCTTGTTAGGCTCTTTAAGCGAATATATTTCTTTGAGAATCCTTACTGCTTCATAGAATAACTTAGAGTCTGGGCCTTCCAATCCGCTTCGGTCTTTTGGGTTCACGCTGGAAAGTTGGGTACAAGGCGAAGCTAGGATAACCAAACCACAATCCAAGTAGTCATTCCCCTTAACATCTCTTACATCACCAATCTGGTGAAACTTTGTATTGGCACTATAGTGATGGTTCTGGACCATTAAGGCCGACTTATCTATTTCAGATGAGTAATAGTTGTTTATTTTGATTCCTGCCCTTTCCAGAGCGATATAAGCAGTCGACACACCGTCAAACAAGCTTAGTACATTGATTCCTTCATTGGTCATATTTATCATTTCTAATAAATATGCCCCCGTGTCAAAAAGGACTTCTTTTGACGTGGGGAGAAAATGATTAAAGGCTGGAACCTCCCTACCCTAGGGTGGTTCACCGTTAATAAATATTTTGAAATAATTGGCTTTATCCAGGGGGAATTCCATTTATCCCTGGTAATTTTGAATCATAATTCAAAACAGAAACAACATGGAAACACAATCATTAGAAGTGGCAAAAACAATTCAAGCCCAGTTACTAGGAATCAGTAAAGTCAAAGTTTGGTCGTGGGGTGCTCACGCTTGGACCGTAATAAAAGATGGGCTATCATTCAAAGTGCAGGGTTTCAAATTTTGCGGAAAGGTGGCTATAACCCTTACTCCATTTGACACCTACCTGATTAAGTTCATTAAAGCGAAGAAAGTAATCGAAGAGCACCACGATGTATACTTTGATGAAATGGTTGATATTATTGATAATTACGTTGAATATACTGGTGACAACTACCCCATTGATATAGCTAACGCTAGATATAGCTTTTAAAAACACTTATATAATGGAAGCCGAAATAAAATACGCTGAGAAGCAAAGTCAAATCAAGAGTGAGTTGGTTATTCTGAAAAAGAAGTTGAAACGCCATCAGGTATCGTATAATAAGAACACAACCAATTGGGGTTGTGTCGGGGACCTCGGCCATATACTTGAGCAATTGAAACAACTCAACCAATTCCTGAATGTATAACCGAGCAATTTCCAACTCCTATAATATAGCCTCGATTATTTCGGGGCTATTTCATTTACAGCTATCACTTTCATTCTTAGTGATAGTTGGCCATTTTCGTAACGCTCTGGTTTGCACCGACATGCGGAAAACCCCATGGATACAAGGCAAAACAACCATCACTTTCATTAGAAAATGCTTGTTAGTGTCATATATCCCTGGTACCTTCATGGAATAAATCAATAACTCTAAATTATGGCCCTTAAAGGACAGCACACAACAACTGGTTTCATCCAATGGAATAACCTTACTCAATTAATTCTTAAGCTCCAACGTGACGGTGAACATAAATTTTCACTGCTCATAGGTACAGGAGCTTTCACTGGGTTAAGGATTTCGGATACCCTCGGCCTAACATGGTCCCAATTGGTGGATAAGGATGTAATCGAGTTGAATGAAAAGAAAACTGGCAAGTTCCGTAAGATTAAAATAAACAAGGACCTTCAATCACTTATAAGAAGCAGCTATCTAGCAATGAACCAACCTAACCTTGATAGTTTGGTATTCATTAACAAGTACGGCAGCAAGCAAATAAATGTCCAATGGGTGAACGTAAAGTTGAAAGAAATATTTTCAAAGTATTCTGTAAAAACCGCCAACGCAAGTACACATACGCTCCGCAAGTCATTCGGTAGAAGGGTTTGGGAATTGGCCAACTATTCGGAAAAGAGTCTGGTATTGCTTTCTGAAATATTCAATCACTCGAATATTCAAGTAACCAAGAGGTATCTTGGTATTAAGGAGACCGAAATATTCGATGTCTACGATAGCTTAAGTATCTGAGGCGATATTCTTAAAATAAATCAATTATGTGGAATATTCCATATAATTAGTATATTTGGAATATCATTAAAAAAATAATCTGATGGAGGCGACACGCATTTACTCAACTGAAACATTGATAAGAACACTGAGGTACTATGTAAAACTCAATAGGCAAGCAAGCCTAGACAAAGCGGAGAAGGAGCTAAAGAATGACTTGGAAGCTCAAGTAATTGGCTTCCTTAATGACCTACAGGGCTATACAGCACAACATACCAAGGATAAAAAACCAAATTATTCATTGGAACTAGTTACCAAGTTTCTTAAAGAAGGCTGCGTACCCTATTTAAGCGATGATGATGATAAGGTTATCCTAAAGAAGGAAGGATTTATAAATAAACTTACTGAGCTAATGGCAAAGAAAGGGATAAAATCCAAGGATGTTATTGAGGCTACTGGAATAAACCAAGCCGTTTTCTCAAAAGCGAAGGTCGGCCTAAGAACCCCTTCTAAAGAACTATTAAAGGCACTTTCAGCCTATTTTAAATTCGATTTTACAGTATACGAATAATAAATATATTCCACTTTATTCCATTTTAATTTGGAATATTGGAATATTCTACTTACCTTTGTATCCTCAATTGTTAAAAGAACAATAAAAATGGATGCAGAAGTAATGAATCAGTTTGACCCATAAAGTACTAAGGAAGTAAGAATGCCCTTCCTATATTCTAAGGAAGGTTCCAGCTAAAGATAATAGGAGTCTTTTAAAACTACGAAAACTCGTTGATGGAAGACTATTGCCCCAACTGAAATTAAACGAGCAAGCCGAAAATCGTGAAAAGAGTAAGCAAAATTTAATAAGTAAACTCAAAAACATGACAAAGGACAAACAAGTAGAAAAATCCAAATATTCATCAGTAGATGAATGGAAGTTGGCAGACCCACTAGCTTACAAAATTGCATCAAAGCGAAATTTTTTACTAGACATCTGTAAAGCATTTGGATGGAAATTGCCATTTGAAAACACCTTAAAATCCATTAAGGAGCTATCTGAAGCATTAAACTCCACAGATATTGAAATAGTTGAAACAGGTGATTTATCCTTTATACAAGTAATCTTTACTAGAGATGAAATGGAAGTTGAACTCAAAAAGGTAATGGAGTACAAAAGTATTTTTAAGGAGTATACCTATGAAGATGCGTTTGATTTGATTTATAATTATGATGCTGGTCAAAGCTATGACTCAATTGACACAAAGGAATTTATTGAAAGTGTAAGGTGTAAAATCGGTATGTCCTCCACCTTTACTCATATTTTACAAACCCATAATGACCAAGATGGAATAATAGAAGAAATGGAATACTATCTAACGGGGCTTTTGGCTGATAAAGTTACTGCATTAACAAACAATGAAATTGATATTAAAAACAAATATCAATATTATTTTGTTAAGCTAATTGACGGTAGTATATCCCTTGTGATTTATAGCGTTGTCGAAAATTAGCCTTATCCCTGGCAAATCTGGAAGCTAATACTTAGTTTCACGGTGAAATACTGAATCCACCATGAATAGGGACTTCCAAGGCCAGTTCACCAATACTATTGAACAATGAAAAGTAACTTGATGAATTTATCTGAATTGGCTGAATTACTTGCATATACCGATATGCGGTCCGTTACAAGCTGGTGCAATAAGAATAACATACTGGTGGCGCATGTAGGCAAAGCCAAGTATGTCGCAGCGGACCAGATAAGCGAGTTTTTTGAGAATAAGTTTAAACGGTTTGCAGAAAAGAAATTTGACAACTCTGACCAGATAATAAATGCTCATAATAGCGATGACAAGGTTGGCCTCTCTGAATCAATGGGTATAAGAATTAACAAGAAAGTAAAGAAAGAATACACTGCCAAGAAACAGGAAAGAAGCAAAGCAGCACAGGAGTTTTTGAATAATATTAAATCAGCATAGTATATGGAAACACTTAAGGTCCCTGCCAAGTTTAACCGTTGTGGGGTAAAAATAAAGTGCTTGAAATGCAAATGGCAACTGAATGGCAAGACATGCCATCAGGTCAAGGGTAAAACGCAAAGCTTATCTAAGTGCCAACACATGAACCAGCACCGCTATAACCTTGTTGTATCAATCCCTAGTGGCAATAATGCAAGAAGGATGAAGGTCTTGGATACGAGAAATTTTGATGTAGCAATTGAAGAGATGAATCGCTTTAGGAAAGAATTGAATATACAAGGGTATCAGAAAACCAAAGAAATATTGGAAGAGGTGAAGCCAACTTTTTTGAATTATGCTACCGATTATCTGGATACATTAAACGGTAAGAATACTCCAGAGCATTTAAAAAGGATACGTACCAATGGCCACATCAGCGATACCAAAAGAATACTTAGCCTATTTGGTCAGGTTTTAAAGAAGGCTGGGTATCACCTAGAGATATTGAATCTAAATGATATTGGCGACAATCATGTAGGGATGCTCCACCATGAAATCAAGAATGAGTTGAAGCTTAGTATCTCAACCTACAACAAGTTTATGCGGATAATGAAATCATTTTACAAGTGGGCCAATGTCTATAAGGAATATGGTGGGAAAAACCCTTTTGCCAAGGTCCAATTGGAATATGAAAAGTATGATAACAGAATCTTTACCAAGAAAGAGTTTATGGCGGTCCTAGGAGCTGTTTCTCCTGAGAATGGACTCAACTATAAGCGCAAGGGGAAAAGGGATTACTATAGGGACTGGTTGGTTAATGCTTACAAGTTAAGCTTGGAGACTGGTGAACGTGGTGAACCCTTGGTATCACTAAAATGGCAAGATATAATTGAACTGGATGGTGGTATCGAGCTATTTGGTATCGCCAACCTCAAGCCCAATAGGATTAAAAGTGGGAATGATAACGGAAGGTACATAAGGTATATACCAATTACTAGGTCATTGAAGAAATTGCTTATTGAACTTGGTTATAATGAAAAGAAGGGCAGTGATGCTTACATATTGGAAGCTGATAAGGAAACATCAAGAAAACACCTTATTGGTTTTATCTCAAGAAGCTTTACACATTTTTGTCAGGTGGGTCAAGTAAAAGACCTTACAATAAAGAACCTCAGGAAGACTTATGTGACAAAGTTGACCATTGTGATGGGTGAGAATGCAAAGATTTTTACAGGACACCAAGATGTACAGGTTATGCAGAACCACTATCTCAGTCAAGCTTATCTGGCTGCTAATCTAAAAGATTTTGATGTGTTGTAATCGTTAGATTATTGATGAATTTGGGGAAAGAGGGGTGGAACGGAAATGGGGTGATTGGGGTATTGGTATTACTAACATAATTCACCTTACATCCCTTCGGGGCTTGGATTATGTTTCTTAATACTAGGAATAATAGTTAGAACTACCCTTGTTCCCGTAGGGAGTTGGATTATGTTTAAAATACAGTGTAAAATGAGATATATAATACTGTTCCCTTCGGGCTTGATGATAGTCTTTAATACAAGGTTAGCAATTGATAGATTAAATAGGATAGTAATGAAAATAGTTTTAAAATTTTAATTGGAATAATATGAAGAATCAACCAACATCAATGATAAGATGATACTAGTTACTAGAATTAGCAGTATAGTAATATCTACAGTATAGGTATATAACAGTATAGTTTTTTATTTACAGATTAGTTACATATAACAGTATAGTAATATCTACAGTATAGGTATACGGGGTAATTCGGTAGTTGTGGCGGACAATTTGTCCGTAACAAAAGACAATTCACCCTTTAGAAAAGACAAAATGGTATCAACGCAGAGCGATTTATCTTCAAGAAAGACAAATTAGTATTAACCCTTAAAAACATAGAACATGGCTCAACCCAAAGAAAAATCAATCAAGAACATCTACCATGATGCGTTGTATTGGGCAATATCCCCAAAATCTAAGGGACAAGCTTACCATCTTACTAGAACGCAAGAATCAGTCCTACGCAAGCTTATACATTATGATAGCACCAACCCAGTAATACCTTACTCAAATGAAACAATTGGTAAACATATCTACTTGGAAGAAGCCAGTATCGAGAAAATAATACCAACCTTGCGAAAGAAGGGATACATAAAAACAATTAACTACAATGTGAATAGTAAAAGTGGAGGCGTAATTGAAAGAAGAAAAATAAATATAGAATGGGCGTTTATTGCAGAAATACTAGCAACCATACCAAGCATTGAAAATAATAAAGAGGAGACATTATCCATTGATGAAGTTATTGAACTTGATGATTTACCTGAAGAAAAAGCAATAGAGAACACACCAACTATTAATCATTTGGAAGAAGTTATCGAGACTAATCGAACAAAGGCAACACCAACAGATACTATACCGTCAAAGTGGTTTAATGAAGAGCAAACCAACCGTTTGTTAAATTTTAAACCTATTGGTGAATCACCATTAGAGACCTTAAGGCTGGAATACGGTAAGAATTATCTCATCAAGAATGCAGAGAAAATATCAACTGGGATTAAGTTTAATTGGGATTTTAATACCCTTGTATATACCCTTACCGAAGGTGACATTGAAGGTTTTGAAACTTTACTTGAAAAGGTAGTTGGCATAAATTTTGGAAAATACCAAGCACTTAGCAAAAAATACGTTGGCAAACACAAGTAATTACTTTTGAAACGGAGGAGGGGCTGCTTATGTCCCCATCCTATGCCTCCCCTGGCCTTATGGAAATCCAGTTTGTCGGTTTAATCTTTTCCCGTCACCTCGCTTACATAAGGGTTTTCAAAAACCTCTATAAAGGCTCCTTTAATATGTCTGGGAATTTGGGACCATTTTAGAAATCAGTGCTTTTCCCCATGCCAAACACCGTTATTAAATGCGTTCTTATAAAAAACTTAAAATAGTTTTTAAAATGGGAAAGTGCTTTTAAAATTTTTCAGATTTTTTCCATGGCAATTTATGATTGTACTCATGTGCCATTTATCAGGGCTAAACCGTACCCTATCCGTACCTTTTTGTTCCATTCCGTACCTTATCTGAACAAACATCCTCCGTTAACCTATATACCTATCAGGTGATTTATCAGGTTTAAAGCCAAATAAAATGGGTTTTTAATCCAAAAGACATTATAGTGTGTGTGAAATGCCTCATCAGTTGGCCTAAAATATCCAGAAAGGGTGCTTATTTAGCCATGGGCGAGTTATTTCTCAGGAAAAGGCGCATAGCTACTCCTTATGGCAATAAGCGGCTTAGGAAGGCCCTAATGAGGAATCTCAATTGGCCTGAATAAAGCTCCACATTCCAATATTTATTGTAAAAGGAGCTATGATATTGAAGATTTCTGAAAAACAGCTACGAATGTTATTGCTACAGAAAAAGCTATTACCGAAAGGAAAGACCTTAACATTGTCACCAGAGGTAATCAAGATGCTAGCGAAGCGATGAACTAGGGCTTTTTAAGAATCATCCCAATTTTAATATGGTACTTATCACCATGCAGTGAAACACCATCGAACTCGGTTATCATCCTGCGAGCATTGGTATTGTACCCGTTGATGAATTCAATTCTATCGTACTCCCTATAATTGCCATTCTTATCTTTTAAACGTAAGTGCCAAAAAGGTTTCGCTTCCCTGTATTCAATCTTCTTTTCCCCTGATTCTATCTTGTCGAACCACTCCTTTTTTATGACAATCTTTAACGCTCTCATGTACTATTTTGGTCAAGCTTCCTTAATGGTTAATTCTTTCATTACCTCCTCATTTATTAAGCCGTACTTACCATAAAGGAATGTAAAGAACCCTTTCAAAATATGCTTCATTTCATCCTTTGATATTTCCAGCTTATTCTCTCTCTTGTAGTAAGCATAGTACTTTGAAGTTACTATTGGAACGGTTATCTGGTCAAAGTCGGTAACTAGTTCACTATACATGTAGTTAATGAACTCATGAATAATATCTCGGTGGCTAACTAGGGTTCCATCGGATTTAACGTGAAGGAGGTAGTCCTCATATTCCCTCAGGTACTTAACAAGCTTATCATGAAAGGCCCTGGCTTTTCTGATTTGAATTGGGTCTGGCTTATCGTTAATCTGCATTTCACAAATATAGGATTATGTTATTTTGGCAGCTTCAAACTCATAAAACAATAAAAACATCATGAAAAAACTTATCTCAAAGTTAATTGAGCATCCTTATATAGCTTTTCTAATGCTAATAAATGATGTTAAGGACTTAGTAGAATGGATAATAAACTTAATAAAATTCACAATGAATCTAACGCCTACAAAACCGAATATTGATTTTGTGAGAATAGTCTTTGATTTCGTTATAGTTTTTGTACTGTACTTTGTTTTAAGATACATCAAGGATTTCAAAAGGGCTATTGTGTTTTATGAAAAACAAGTACAGGAGCATAAGGAGGCTATCGATTATATTAAAGAAATTGAGGCTTATAGGGCAACTCAAATGTATTACTTATATCAGGATAGGAAAATAGTAGAAGGTGATTTTCCGAATATAAAAGATGTAATTACTAATAGCTCAAGAGAAAGAAAAAAGGAGAGAATACATTTTAGAAAGAATTGGACAGCAAGGCATAGAAACACAAAAACCGTTGATGAAATTGATAAACTAATTAATGCTTATTGTTTGTGGGAATCTAATGAAAACTTATAGTAAATCTACACAACCACTCCGAAATTTAGGCTGGGGCTGGGTTATCTTTGATTTTCATGCTACAAATATGTAGTTATGCTGATTTGGATATAATCCGAAGCTATTATGGGCCTCTTTAGAGAGACCTCAGATTTGATTTTCACATGGTTATTAAAACTGTTCAAAAAGAATTGTTTCAGAATCTAATTTAAACGGCAATCAAATATATCTTTGTTCTGTATGTCTAAAGCGTTGGATAAAATAAAGGTAGTTGAGCTTTTTGCTGGTGTAGGCGGATTCCGTCTAGGTTTGGAAGCTGCATCCAAACGTTACAATATCGTATGGAGCAACCAATGGGAACCAGCTACAAAAACACAACATGCCTCAATGGTCTATGAGGCTAGATTCGGAAAAGAGAACCATTCAAATGAAGATATAACACAAGTACCGACAAATAAAATACCGCCACATGATTTATTAGTGGGTGGGTTTCCATGTCAGGACTATTCAGTAGCAACCACCTTAAGTAATGCAAGGGGCCTTATTGGAAAGAAAGGTGTTTTATGGTGGGCCATTCATAAAATTCTCAAGGAGAAAAAAGTAAAGCCAAAATATTTGTTGTTAGAGAATGTTGACCGATTATTGAAATCGCCATCTGGTCAAAGAGGTAGAGATTTTGCTGTAATGTTAAAAAGCCTTGATGAATTAGGTTACGCTGTTGAATGGAGAATCATAAACGCTGCGGAATATGGAATGCCCCAAAGAAGGAGAAGAGTGTTCTTTCTCGGTTATCATAAGTCAACGGAATTATACAAGCAATTAAAGGCCAGTGATAAATTGGATTGGTTGATGAAAACTGGTACCCTTTCAAAAGCTTTCCCTGTTACCGCTGTGAATGGATTTGAATCATTTCAACTAAAGGGAAGTCTGGTTGATATAACCGAAAACTTCAATAAAAATCAAAAACTATCGCCATTTCAGAATACAGGGTTACTAATTGAGGGTGCTATTCATACAATCAAAACTGACCCAAACTATAAAGGTAAAAGAACTGTATTGGGCGATTTACTCCAGAACGGTGAAGTAACCAAGGAGTACTTTATAAATGAAAAGGATTTGGCAAAGTGGAAATACCTCAAGGGATCGAAAAACGAGGTCCGCAAGACGGCTGACAACTTTGAATATAGTTACAGTGAAGGAGCAATGGTCTTTCCAGACGCATTAGATAACGCCTCTAGGACCATCATAACAGCGGAAGGTGGCAACTCACCATCGAGATTCAAACACGTTGTTAATTCAGATAGAGGCCTAAGAAGATTAACACCAGTGGAACTTGAAAGGCTTAATATGTTCCCAGATAATCACACCAAACTTGAGGGCATAACAGATACCAAGAGAGCATTCTTCATGGGTAATGCTTTGGTGGTCGGTATAATAGAGCAGCTGGGAAAAACGCTGGCTAAAGCCATCTAATCAATTCACGGTTTTAGTTTATGAAGGATAATCTGCAAGATAACAGGAAGAACCCAGGCTCAGAAGACCATCTGCTAAAATCATATAATTAAATCATGGCTGGTTACCTTTTTGGATTGGATTCTGAAAAATCTCTTACAGAGTGCATTCAAAGCGGAAGGTATTCTACTAGAATTTCAACACCTCACAATGGTATTTGGAGAATAGCCCAAGAAGGCACTTTTGCTGATTATTCATCAATGAAAGAAGGTGACAATGTTTACTTTTTCATAGAAAGAAAAATATACGGTATCGGTAGATTGAAGAATATTGGGGAGGACTGTAAATATTTGAATTTCCCAGCAGCAAATCAACCAACAACTCCAAATAGAAGAGAATTACAAAACCTATTCTTAACTGGTAATACGCCTGATTCAATAAACCAAAGATTTATTTGTTTGTTCGAGCCTTTTCCAATGTTTTTCCGTAATGGTATTGATATGGATGATGTTCTGTCTTCATCACCAGAAAAATTCAAAATCCTTAGGGTTTTCTGGAAGCTAAGTTTCATTAAATTTGGTGATGAGGAGAATCAAGCTTTCAGGGATATTCTTCTTAGGAGAAATGCCCAAGCTTTGATTGACCGTGGACAAGCCAATAGATTTTTGAGACATCATAGGACGTTTCATCAGACTATACTCGATAAAATAGATTCTAATAACTATAGACTTGATGTAACACCATTCTTAAATACAATAAATAGTGGCACACTCATTAAACATGAAATGGCAATTGAGGCTTCGCTGATATACCAATTATCCAATGGCGATAATAATTCGATTAATGTATTTGGTTCTTGGGATTATTTAAGCCACCAAGTTGTCGCCTCTCCTTTCAAACCAGTAGATTATATTGATAAGATGGATGTGTTTGGTTATGCCTATATTCTAAATGAAAAACCAACCATTGGTAAATACTTAGTTGTAGAGTTAAAAAAAGGTATAGTAACAGAACAAGACCTTCTTCAGCTAATGAAGTATGTAGACTGGGTTAAGAATGAGTATTCCTCAGGGGATTATTCGATTATTAATGCTTTTTTGGTTGGCCATGATTTTGAAGAAGCCTGCGTCAACAATCTTAGAGAAATTGTGCAGAGAAATTATGTTTACGGTGTGCGACCTTCAACTACGGCTGTATGGAGAAATGTCAAATTAGTCAAGTATCGTTACATCGTTGACGAAGAACGAATCAATTATGATATAGTTGCAGATGCAAACTAACAAGAAATGATGGAACCAACTTTGCCTTATAATAGAAAGGACTCGAAATCAATAGAAGCCTATGCCCAAAGGCTTCTAAATAAGTCATTACGTGTGGTCTTAGGTTCGCAAATAAAACAAACATACTCTGGCAAGGGCAAGCTTGGTCAAATACTCGAAGACCTATACTTTCAGTATAAGCCTAATTCCGAATCGGAAGCAGACTTTCAAGAAGCTGGTGTGGAGTTAAAAACCAGCCCATTGAAGAAAACCACCAAAGGGTTCACCTCCAAAGAAAGGCTAGTATTTAACATTATCAATTACGAAGAGGAGCATACTAAGACTTTTAAAACGAGTAGTTTCTGGAGGAAGAACAAACTGCTACTCCTGATGTTCTTCCTATACCAGCAAGGAATAGAAGACCTTGATTACATCTTTAAAATCATTCACCTTTGGGAATTTCCACCAACGGACCTCAAGATTATTGAAGATGATTGGCAGAAGATAATATCGAAAATCAAGGCTGGCAAAGCCCATGAAATATCGGAAGGTGACACGCTCTATCTTGGTGCTTGTACCAAAGGTGCAAATAATAAATCGTTAAGAAAGCAACCATTCTCAACAGAAATGGCAATGCAAAGGGCTTTCTCACTAAAGTCCAAGTACCTCAATTATATTATAGGCAAAAGCCTTCCATCGGAAAGGATAGTCAAGGATACCAAGGAATACAAAAAGGGTGAATCACTGGAAGATATTGTCAAGAAGCGATTCATTCCCTACTACGGCCTATCAGAAGATGAAATCATTGCTAAGTTAAAACTACCAAAGTCAAAGGCCAAAAGCAGGTTCTATTTAATTGCCAAAGCGATATTGGGAGTGAAGAAAGAAAAGATTGAAGAGTTTGAGAAGGCCGACCTTGCTTTGAAAACAATCCGTCTTGAGCATAGCGGTGCATTAAAAGAGAGCATGTCATTCGCACAAATACAATACAAGGAAATTTTAAATGAGAGTTGGGATGATTCGTACTGGTTCAATACTCTCACCAAACGTTTCTTATTTGTGGCTTTCCAGAAAGATGAGAATGGTGAGCCTAGGTTGAAAAACATAATGTTTTGGACCATGCCAGTGAAGGATTTGGAAGTTGCTCACGCATACTGGCTTGATACCAAAAGGAAAATAGCCAAGAATGATTTCAGCCATTTCATAAAAATATCAGATGACAGGATTTGCCATGTCAGGCCGAAGGGAATTAACAGTAAAGACTTGATGGAAACAGCAACAGGTGCAATGGAAAAGAAAATGTGCTATTGGCTGAATTCCTCTTATATAAAGGAAATCATCAAGTAGCCTTGGTTATGTTAGCTACCAATCGCTTCAAAGTTTTTTCCCGTCTTTTATTCTTTAGTTGACATTCCCAAACGACAATTACCTTCCACCCTAGCCTTTTCAATACCCTTAGGTTTCTTCTATCCCTGTTGATATTGGTTTCTATTTTATTATGCCAGAACTTCTTATTCGTTTTCGGCATACTGAATATATTGCAGTTGGAATGACCATGCCAGAAACAGCCATTAACAAATATAAGGCGCTTATATTTCCTAAGACATATGTCTGGCCTCCCAGCAAGGGATTTGTTGTGGACGGTGTACCTAAAGCCTTTTGAGAACAGATATTGTCGGACCATGATTTCGGGTTTGGTATTAACACCCCGAATCTTAGACATTATTTCACTACGTTTCTCCTTTGAAACGGTATCTGCCATAAATTATGTCAATTGATGTATTGGAATATATTGCATTAGATGGCTTCTACTTGCTCTTGCAATATCGTGATGAAACATTTGAATTCCCACAATACCTTTAATGTTATAACGTTCACCTAATAATGCCAGGGAAATTCTGTAGTCATCATGATATGCACAATTTATTTCCAATAATTTTTTACCAATTAATTGATGTGAAGGTAATCCATGAAATTTATTGAATTGCTTATTATCAATAAGATTCTCAAATTCATCTTTATTCGCATTTAAGTCAGAAAAACCCTTGATTTCAGTTTTTTTATATGGAGTATAGACATCAATATAAATCCTATCTCCTTTCTTATCAGTAGCTTCAATATCAACATCTTTCGGTTTCAATTTACCCTTAGCTAATTTTGCGTATTTTACATTGAACCTTACTTTATATCCCATACTCTTATATCTTTTTGCAACAGATAGCTCGGAAAGAAAAGAAAAGAAACCAAAATCTGTCAAAGACTTGATATTGCGCTTAAATTCATTTGATTGCAACAATTCAGGAAATATTTTGAGAGAATCTTCAAAAAACTGTAACAGATTTATTGCAGCTACAATATTGAAATTTGCAGCTATTAGTGTTGTAAGGATATTGAAATTTACCTTATAAACATAATCTTCAAGGAAGTCATTATATTCATTACTTAGACTCTTCCATTTCTTAATATCTTTCGCAGTTATCAAGCTTGAAACACTCGGATATTTTTTAAAGGAATTTCTTAACAGTTCTTCTATTTCCATGATATTTTTTATCGAATAACCATTGCATCCAACTAGGATAATTATTTAATTAACCCTACTTCTTTGGCAATATCTTTACTTAACTTTGCGAGTGGCCTCTTTATTATGTCCTTATCAAGTGTATAGTTGCCGACTAAAAACCTTCCCAATTCTTCTGGTGACAATAGTTTCTCATTACTGCTTTTAAATAGAGGTAGGTCCATCAGCTCTTTCACCCGCTCTTTATTATAAACATATGCTTTAATATATAATTCCGAGACTACATCTCTATGATGCTTATATATTTCATCTAAAGCAAAAACATCAATATGGTTTTCAATTTGCTTTTCTTCTTTCTTTGAGATGTTTTCTCTTGGTGTTAATGATAACTTCAATGACTTAAAGTTTTTCTTACCGTGTATTATATAATCAATTACGGGTAAATCATTTGTAGTGAAACAAGCGATTTCATCAAAATCTTTATCATATGGATGAACGTGGCTATCCAGCGTAAATTCCTTTTTGCTTTTTAATGTATTGCAACTCGAACATGAAGGGATTAAGTTGTAGAATGAAAGGCTTAAGTACGGATACCTTGATTTAGAAAAGAAATGGTCAAAATGAAATAGGGCTTTCTTCCTTTTGGTTAATGTAAGTGTATAGTGTGCATTACAATATAAACAAACTTTAATATTTAGATTAGAAGCCAACCATTGAGCTTTAGCACTTTTCCTAAAAGGCTTATATTGAAATATCTTCTCAACTGTTCCACCCAAGCTAGTTTGATTATTAGCCTTCATGTCATATAAAAGAGCGTTAAACCCTTTTTTATTAAATTCCGCAATAATTTGAGATAATTCTTCTGGGTTTCCTTTTATGATAGTATCAAATGATGAAAGGACAGCCTCAAAGAATTCAGCTTCTTTTCCGCTATAGGATTTTAAATCCACAATATCCTCAATCACCTTAAGAGTTTCCAGTTTATAAGATTCATTGAATAGCTTACTATAGTACTTATCTACTAAATCTCTTACTGGCCTAGTATTGCCATCAACATCCTCTATTTTACTGATTAGTTTCACCTTCTTTATTTTTGTTGCCATTCTGCTCATCCTCTGCCTCTTTCAACTCATTTCTTAGGCGTTCAATTCGTTCATTAAGTTGCTCATTTTTCCTGGTTTTTTTATAATAAAGCTCTTGTAGTTTTTGCTTTATAAGCGGTTCACCAATAATATCAATTGTCTTAGTAATTGATAAAGCATCTGCATCCGAAAGCTTCTCAGGGGATGTTAATCGTTGGGCTATATAGGAAATCTTGTCTTTTGCAAATTCACCCATTAAGCCATCTTGAATAAAAAAAGAATCTGAATATAAAGTGTGAATATTAGCAGCGAATGTTTCAGAATGTTCGCTCATATCTGCAATAATAGAGCGGCCATCCTGCCGTTTCAGAAAAACAATATTTTCCTTAGGTAAATCTGAAATAAATAATGGAGAATGAGAAGTAAGAATTACTTGAATGGCCTTCCTTTTGAAAAGCGTTGGCAAATATTCCAATAAAAATTTCAATAGTTTTTTTTGCCACTGTGGATGCAGATAAGTTTCCCCTTCATCAAGAATTAGCATAATACTACTTGTCTTTGTATGATGAGCAAGAGGATGTTTATCAAATGTCTTGCTAATAGTAATAGCTGAATCTCTAATTCTTGAACAGATATTTAAAAACGCCAACTCTCCAGTACTATAATTTAATGGTTCGATTGAAATATAATCCTTTGCTATTTCTCTACCAATATGATTCAAATACTTGTCAAGAAAATCTGTGATTCGAGAATAATCGATTTGATAATCAATAGGGTTGAACGATTTATTTCTTGAATAACTTTCAAGGGGTGATTCATTTTGACTAAAACTTAAGTGTTCCGAGTTAAAATTATTATCAATAAATTCCAAATACTCAATGGTTTCAGGCACTTTAAATCTATCCATAATAAATTCTTCACCTTGAAAAGCAACTTTTTTAGGTTTTACATTTAAGGGGTGTGCTCCAAGGAATTCTTTATAGGCATTTAGTGAGTTGGGCGAATTTTGAACACATTTTTTAAGATTATTAAAATGTGATTCTTTATCAATATCACTATTATTTAAAGGGTAAACATAATTATATAATGCAGCTGCACTATAGAACATAATTGAAAAGGCAAAATCGTCACTTGGTTTATAAAAGTTAAACAGGAAAGCAAATAGCTCCTTGAATTGTGGAACTTCGTTAGTATATTTTTGAAGGATGCTAATAGAAACAAAATCTAAAACTTTGAATTTGAATTCCTTCTTTAAAAGAGGTAAATAGTCCTTTAAAAAGAAAATTTGTCGTTTAGTATCTTCGCTAATGTGTCGTCCTAGAAAATCAATCCCAACATATTGATTATCTCTTTCAAAGTCATCCTTTATAGGAGGAAAGTGGCTTTTGTAGTAATTATAATTATCTGAAATATTAATAAACTCCCATAATTGAGAATTTAAGGATGTTAGATTATTATCCGCCCAATTTGTCGAATAGACTATTGCTACAAAAAGCCGTGAAACGTGTGTAACATCATCAATAGTATACTGCTTCTGGGGGCTTTTTAAGTCAATAGTAAGTTCATCAGGTATTTGAGTATACTCATAAAGCTTCAATTGCTCTTCATGAATAATTATAAACCTTTCTGGAACATAAAATACTAGAATATCGTCAATTACCTTATATCTTGGAATAAATGAACTACCCTGTATTAGAGTACGACAGAAAAACTCTATTAAATTACTTTTCCCACTACCATTTTCACCTATAATTGCTGTTACACTTGAAATATAGCCCTCTTTGGCTCCCCTGTTTTCAGAATCGAAGAAATCAAATTGATATGAAGGGTTTCTTTTGATTATTAGGCTCGAAGATTCCTTATCCAAAGAAAACGAGAATTGTCCGCTAAAAGTAAATCCCTGCTCTTGAATATTCTTGAAATTTTTTATCCATATGTAACAAAGCTCCATTCTTGTGTATTAAAGTAGTTTATTTATACTAAAATAAGGAAATAATCAACAATTAACTAAAGTAAGCTTAATCATCATTAAGGCATTCCATAAGCAATCCCAGGTCCTTATCTGGCAATTCTAAAAAATATTTAATTCTAGGAGAGAATATGCCTCGAATTAAAGCTATCTTTTTTTGATTACTCTTGTAATCTACTATATTTAAATCCAATGGCGTTTTCCAAATACCCTTTAGATAATCTACATATAATCCTCGATTTTTCATGTTATTGAAACCATCAAAATCTATTAAAAGTTGCTCTATTTCATTGCACTGTCTTGAAGAAAGGGAAAAAAAATCAAAATGTTTTTTATACTTGGGAAAGGCTACACCAAGTAGATTAAACCAAGGTGAGGAGATTGAGCGTAAATCCTTAATTATTGCTTTGGCAAGCTTGTGTTTATCCTCATGAATGAACAAATAAGAATCAACGTGTCTACTTTTACTGTCTCCTATAATATTCTTTACTTCGGATTTGCTCCCTAACATAAGTTCAAGGCTTAATGCAAAGCTTTTTACGCTTTCTTCAGCACTTAATATGAGTAGAGATATGGCTAGGCCATTAAAACCATTATTAGATAATAATTCTGCACTCTGAAATAAATTATCTGAATTATTAACAGATAACTTAATCCCTTCCCTTTGCTTCTTTATTTGTTCAGTGTTCTTATCCATAATAAACACCCTAAGTTAGTTGAAAAGTCTAAAGCACTTAAGATTCATATCTAGGGATTGGCTTGGTGGGCACTTTTGACTAGATTTGCACCTCTTTCCTTAACCACCCCACTTTAAGCACACTTAAATAAAGCATAAAAAATCAAAATTATATGAGGAAAATTATCTTAATGGTTGGGTTAGTTTGCTTCAGTTTGATTCTTAAAGCCCAATTAACTTTCAATCAATTCTATTTGATGGCAACAAGTGTATATAACCCATATAATATAAATTCACGCTCTTATCTAGACATAGTTGATACTTTATTGTTAAAGCAATATATCATTTCATCTTTCCAAGAGACTACTTTGTCACCTTCAGGTGCAACTATTATAATTTGTACACTATCTTTTGAGAATCCAATCATTCAAAGTGAAAAATTGGTGATTTCAAGTAATGAGACAATCCAAAATAATAAGTCTGTCTTTTCATTCAGGTTTACTGCAAGCACTCAGAGTTTAACAGAGTTTAATTCATGGCTTCAAGTAATAAGAATTGACCCCGATTTTTATAGAGATTATACCTTTGCTGCGACCCCATTTGACCAAAACTATCTTGCTACAGCAAGCGTTGGCCAGTGGATAGATATTATGTTTGGAATAAGTGCATCTGGTCCTACGAATAATACTAACCTTACCACCCCAATTACTTATACAATGGCACTTACTAGAACATAGCATAAACTCATGTATAACTCAAAAATGCTCGAATCAATCACCAAATAAAATTGGTGTGCACTATTGGTGTGCGCTTTTTACCCAGAATGTACGATTTTGCATAAAATCGTCTTAATTTCATTGGGTTTGTAGCCCAAAATTCGGACTCATAATCCGTTGGTCGTAGGTTCAAGTCCTACTGGGCCCACCAATAACCAAGAATTTAACATAAGGTATTATACTCTCTGCTTGCCTCTAAGGGGTAAGTATAGTTCGTTGAAAGTATGATATGAAGAATAGTGTGATTTATACAAGATTTCATCTTGAAAGTATAACACTTTAAATTTTAAATGTTATCATCTTTGTATCATTAATAATTTGAAAGATTTTTCTAAGTTCTTACCGTTACAACTAATAATAATCAAGATGAAAACACTAATTTTAGCAGTCTGTTTATTTGGGGCATTCTTAATACAAGGATGTGTTGCATACGCAGCGCCTGTAGGCGGATATTATAACAGGGAAAATTTTTGGTATTATAAAGATGGACACGGTAGCGAACATCGGGAGAATAGTAGGTACCACCATCCGGTAGACCAACAGCATGATGAGCAAAGAAAATAAAATCACTTTGCTGTTCTAATAATTTGAGCCTGAGAAAATCATTATTTTTACATTAATGAAAAGTAAAACAATATCTACTCTTCTCTTACTATGCCTTTGCAATGACCGAAAGGACCATTTCAATTTTTAATAGTTCTTCCGCAGTAAATTCACTTGTATCTAATTCCAATCGGATATCTACTGACTGGTTGGGTATATGGAATGGGGCTTCGTAATCGCTGTCGGGGAATAGCACAACGCTTGGTGTACTATAATAACTTTCAGGGTGTTCACTAACATAAACTATTGCCGATTTCGGGGCTGTCTTATTGAGCCCCACTAATTCCTCCAAGATCAAATAATACAGCTTATCTCCTAATATACATTCCTTTACCTCGTTGTGTTTTATAGTTATATGAGCCTTTCCAGATATTGTTATTTTGTTTGCCATGCATAATAATTTTCACGCAATATAATGAAAGTCGACCTGGTTTTAAAGCACCTCAAAATTGCGTTCATAGATGCTTTTTTATTATACATATGCCCTAGGTAAGGCTTTCATTTTATTCAATTATTGATTATTTTTTGTATTTCTTTTTTATGCCGATATATTCTTCAATTGGCATTTGTCCTGAAAAGAATCGTTTTTGCACCCTGCACTCTTCCAGGAATGAATCTATATGATGTGTCAGTATGCTGTTTTTTTGTTTTAAGATACTGTCGGTACCATTAATTTTTTGTTTTGTACCAGATGGGTTTTCCATGATAGTATGCAGATTAAAGGGCATTGAATAATATAGGATGCAAAGGTGAATACCCTTGCACTGGGAATCCTTACAGAATTATGAATAAACCTTACATATATCACAGAAAGAACTATTCAACAAGTTACTTTGTATGACTGGGATATTTCTTGAGAACCATATCGTCCTTTCCATAGATCTCTGTAAGTGTTTTGTTCCCATCGGAATCATAGTATTTCCATTTTTTAATCTTCTTGCCATTTTTATATTCCCCAATCGCCTTTACCGATTTACCAGAGTATTCTATCCATTTCCCTGATGGTAAAAGGTTTTTATCATACCTTGAAATACGTTTTATGCTTCCTTTTATCCTGTAAACAGTAATAGTATACCCCTTTTGTGATTTCAATTTTGTTATTGCAATTGCAATTCTTGTCGAGTCATCTTTATAAGGAACACAATAATTATAGTTATCCGAATGGGTTAAGATTACATCGTGTATTAAAATAGTATCCTCGACACTGTCGCTCACGGAATGACGAAAGTTAAGTACATAACTTTTCTTTATTAATTCTTTCCATTGCTTTTCTTTAGGTTCTGCTGGGGGAGTTGAACCACCAAAGGGAATAACTACTTGCGTATGTGCAGCAAGGCTTATTGTAAGTATGATAAATAAAACAAGGTATTTTTTCATTTTTTGTTATTATAGCTTATAGTGATACAAGGGCAAGTGGAATTATTGACAAAATGACTTTAGGTTCTAAAAGAACTGTTTTTAATATACACTGAGAGGTGAAAGTAGATAATAAAGAGTATACCTTTACAACCCCAATAACATTTTTTAACGCAATAAACTGCTAAGGGGCAACGTCTAATTCGGTAACAACTCCAATAAATGACCTATGAAAACACCTATTTTGATATTTCTGCTGGCTTTGTCCCTGGTAGGGGTAAATGGGCAGTCAGTTTCATCACACACCCCATGGACAAAAGAAGATTCAGCGGCAATTAATGCCCTGGCATTGTATCCTGACTCCGTTCGTAGGGAGATATTTACTGCCTGCGAATACCCTGCCGTTATTGTAAATATGGCAAGTTTGCAAAAAAACTCCAGCGGCGCTTTTGCTGACCTTGTGGGTGGATATTCCCAATCAAAACAGGAAGATATATGGAACATGAGCCGCTACCCCAATTTAATTTCGAGGTTGGTGGATGGTGGCAAGAAATCAGAGGAAGATATTGAAGCCATCCTTAACGATTATCCTGCTGAAATACATGAGGTAGGCTTAAAATATGGCAGGGATGAATATGACCTTTTAAAAAAGGTGGAGGACTTGCAAAATCAAACTAACGACCAGTTTAATACTCTTATTTCTTCTTATCCAGCCGATGTTCAGAAAGTATTTACCGATCTTCTCCAGTTGCCGGAAGTAATTTCCTTGCTGAATGACCATTTGAGCCTTTCGGTGCGTGTAGGAGACCATTATAAGCGCGACCCCGAACGGGTAATGCATAAGAGCGATTCGACTGCCGCAGTGCAAGCAAGCATAAATGCCCAACAACTGCAGGATTGGAAACAAACCCTGCAAAAAGATTCGGATGCGCAAAATGAATTGAAACAAGCTGCTAATGAATATGCAACAGATAATGGCTACACTAAAAATGATGTGGATGCGCCCGTGGATTCCGGCGAGGTGAGTAATAGTTCGGTATATCCCTATACCTATTGGTTTGGTTACCCTACATGGTACCCCTATGCCTATTGGTATCCGTATCCTTACTGGTATGACTGGGGCTTTTATTATGGACCTCACGGTAACATGGTTGTGTTTGGATTTCCATCTTATTACTTTACCAATTGGTATTTCTGGGGTCCCCAGCACTGGCACAGGTACCCGCATTTGGGTTCTGCATACATCCAGCATTATTATGGGCCTCACCGCTTAAATACACTCAGCAGGGAGGTGGTGCACAACTGGGTGCAGGCTAACCGGAAATACTTGCCTGCTCATTTTGTACACAGTGATGCCACAAGGGTAGCTGCCATCAGAGAACTTGGTGAATTGAACGAGAAAGTAATGAATAAAAACGGAGTGGTTAATCCGCAGACACGGGATGCTTATCTCGCAAAAAATATTGATAAGTATTCTTTACTTAACAGCCCTAAAGCTACGCCAACAGTTCCCGAAGAACAGCAGGTTCCTGATGTAAGGCAACCCTATACAAGGCAACCGGCTGTAGTACCTCAAAAAGCTCAATCTCAACGGGTGCAGTCGCAGTCAAGAAGTGCACCCCAACCGGCATATAATTATGGTAGTATACAAAGAGCGCAATCTTACCACAGTGGCAGCTGGCAGCAAGCCCAACCTGTATATCACCCTGCGCCGGCTCCCGAACCGGCTTATCATCCGGCACTGCAACCAGCGGAACCCGCAAGAAGTTTTGGCGGAAGTGGCGGAGCTATCAGGAGATAACAGAGTAATAACTCTTTAGAGGTTTGGAGCCACATTCTAACAATTTGTGGCTCATAAATATAAACAGGGGGGAGTGTTCTCTTAATAATTAGTGTTACTTTTGCGGCATGGAATTCTCTGCCCAACAGATAGCTGCATTAGTAAACGGAAAGGTTGAAGGCGATGCTTCTGTAAAAGTGAACACTCTTTCGAAAATTGAGGAAGCCACAAAGGGTTCCCTCACTTTTTTATCCCATCCTAAATATATTCCCTATCTTAAAACTACCGATGCGTCTATCATTATTATCAGTGAGGGGATAACAGATGAAAAGCCGGGTACAGCAACCCTGATAAAAGTAAGTGATTCACGGGAGGCATTTACTATCCTAATGGAAGCCTATCATAAACAGCAGTTCTCCAAATCGGGGATTGAAGAGTTTGTACATATATCTCCTAAAGCAACAGTGCACAAAGATGTGTATGTGGGTTCATTTACCTATATAGGAGAAAATACAGATGTAGCTAGTGGCAGCCGGATTTATCCCAATGTTTACATAGCCGAGAATTGTAAAATCGGGAAAAACTGCATTATTTATCCGGGCGTAAAAATATACAGGGACTCTATTATTGGCGATAACTGCACACTTCATTCGGGTGTAGTAGTGGGTTCCGACGGATTTGGGTTTGTTCCAAACAGTGAAAATAATTACCGCAAGATGCCCCAGGTTGGTAATGTAATTATTGGAAATAATGTAGAAATCGGGTCCAATACTACCATTGACAGGGCTACTATGGGTTCTACAATTATACGTAAAGGTGTTAAGCTCGATAATCTTATCCAAATAGGGCATAATGTGGAGATTGGTGAGAATACAGTGATTGCAGCCCAGGCAGGAGTTGCAGGGTCAACTAAAATTGGCAACGATTGCATGATTGGAGGACAGGTAGGGATCATAGGCCACCTTACGATAGGTAACCGTGTGAAAATAGCTGCTCAGTCGGGTATTGGTTCTAATGTGACTGATGACAGTACTATACAAGGCTCTCCCGCTCTTGACCATTTCGATTATAAAAAGGCCTATGTTATTTTCAGACGACTTCCTGAACTGAGCCAAAAGATACAGGAACTGGAATCAAAAATTGAAAGCCTTACTATTTCAAAGTAGATTCCGACAAAAAGACTTATTATTGTACCTGCAAAATCTAATAGCTATCCGCTAATAGCCACAGACATGAGCGAAAAACAACGAACTATTAAAACACCTGTAAGCTTGAAAGGCAGGGGCTTACATACAGGAATGGAGGCTACCATAACTTTTAAGCCTGCACCTGTTAACCATTGGTACAAGTTCAAACGGATTGATTTACCCGGTGAGCCCATTATAGATGCTGACGTAGATAATGTAACTGATACTGAACGGGGAACTACCTTGGAGCAAAATGGTGCTAAAATTGCTACTACTGAACACCTTTTAGCAGCTTTGGTAGGATTAGAAATTGATAATGCGTTGATAGAAGTATCTGGGCCGGAAGTTCCCATTATGGATGGGAGCTCTAAGCTTTTTGTACAGGCTCTTGAAAAAGCCGGCATAGTGGAGCAGGATGCTAACCGTGTATATTTTGAATTAAAAGATAACCTTACCTACGAGGATGCTCCGGGCCATATAGAAATGCTTGCTGTTCCGCAGGATACGTTCCGGCTTACCGTGATGGTGGATTATAATTCACCTATGCTTGGCACACAACATGCTACCATATACAAGGTGAGCGAATTTAAAGATGAAATAGCTGCCTGCCGTACTTTTGTTTTCCTGCACGAGCTGGAGATGCTTCTTAAGCATAACCTCATTAAAGGCGGGGATTTTGACAATGCGATTGTATTAGTTGACAGGGAAATTCCTAAAGAGAAATTGGACTATCTCGCCAAAGTATTTAATAAAACAGGAATAGAAATAAAATATCCCGGCATACTAAATAATACCAAGCTTAATTTTTATAATGAACCTGCCCGCCATAAACTATTGGATATGGTAGGCGACCTTGCCTTGGTTGGGATGCCGATAAAAGCTCATATACTGGCTGCAAGACCCGGCCATTCAGGCAATGTAGCGTTCGCTAAAAAATTGAAAGAAGCGGCTAAGAAGGACAGATTTAAAAAGGGTGTAGGGAAATATAACCCGAATGTTGTACCCTTGATAGGCATTACTGAAATAATGCACCTGCTGCCACACCGCCCTCCATTCCTGCTGGTAGATAAAATATTGGAATTAAGCGGCACCCATGTAGTAGGTGTAAAAAATGTAACATATAAAAGGCGATACGTGTCTTCAATTTGCTTAATCGTTTCAGCGCTGAAACCTCTGCGTGAAAGGCCCACCGTATTTACCCCGATATAAGAAAGCGGGTCACGGGACGCCTTCACATAAGGCGGAACATTTTTCCTAACCTTCGAACTACCTCCCAAAAACGAATGCATCCCAATACGAATAAACTGCTGTACCATGGAATAACCTTCCATGATTACATAATCTTCAATATGCACATGTCCTGCTAAACCACAATATCCCGAAAGAATAACATGGTCCCCAATTACACAATCATGTGCTACATGCACATAATTCATAATAAGGCAATGGCTGCCTACTACTGTTTTCCAGTTCTGTTTTGTAGCACGGTGAATGGTACAATATTCGCGAATGACCGTATGGTCGCCTATTTCGACAGTAGTCTCTTCTCCTGCAAACTTTAAATCCTGCGGAATGGCACTTATAACTGCACCGGGAAATATAGTACAATTCTTCCCGATACGGGCACCCGGCATAATAACAGCATGGCTCTGAATAATACTCCCCGAACCTATCTTTACGTTATTGTGTATAACGGCAAATGGCTCAATGGTAACATTTTCACCAATCTCTGCGTTTTTATCTACGTATGCGAGTGTCGATATCATCTCATTCAATCCTGCTTAATTTTTTCAGATTTCTTTTCAGTAGCGCTTCCATTTGTCTCTTTCACTTTGACGATTTGCGCCATCATTTCCGCCTCGGTTGCAATTTTATCGCCTACATACGCTGTACCTTTCATTTTAAAAATGCCGCGCCTTACAGCTTCCATCAATTCCAGGTGAAAGATAAGTGTATCGCCGGGAACAACCTGGTTACGGAACCGC